>DASQTS010000201.1:0-6666 GCA_035641775.1 Thermoleophilaceae bacterium | reverse complement strand
TTCATGGCCGCCTCCGTACCGCTGGAGAAGGCCCGATCGCTGGAGCCCGACAAGGGCTCGATTCGCGAGGCGCTGGGGCGCGCGTACTTCCGCTCCGCCCGCTTCGACAAGGCCGCCGAGGAGTTCGCCGCCCTGGTCGAGCGGTACCCGGTGAACGACTACGCCCACTTCTGCCTCGGCCGCTCCCTGGAGAAGACGGGCCGCCGCGCCGAGGCCCGCCGCCACGCCGCCCTTGCGGCGAACATGCGCCCCGACCGGAAGGACTACCAGGCCTTTCGGGACCGCCTCCAGGCGGCCTAGGCAAAGCCTCTTTCTCTGACTAAGATCAGAGAATGGCCTCGCAGCTCGCTCAGGTCCGCCGCTTCAACCGGACGGTCACGCAGCGGGTCGGCGCGCTTGACGACCGCTTCCTGTCCCGGTCGCGGCCGCTGGCGACGGCGCGGCTGCTCTGGGAGATCGGCACCGAGGGCGGGGAGGTGGTGATGCTGCGCGCGCGGCTGGGCGTGGACTCCGGCCAGATGAGCCGGATGCTCCGCGCGCTCGAGGCCGAGGGGCTCGTGACCGTGACTGCGAGCGAGGTCGACGGCCGCGTGCGCGTGGCGCGGCTCACGGAGAAGGGCCAGGCGGAGCGCGCGATCGTGGACGAGCGCAGCGACGAGCTAGCGGCCTCGATCCTCGAGCCGCTCGACGATGCGCGGCGCGCTCAGCTCGTCGACGCCATGCGCACGGTGGAGCGGCTGATCGCCACCTCGCTCGTCGACGTCTGCCAGGTGGATCCGGAGAGCACCGACGCCCAGCGCTGCCTCCGCGCGTACGTGGCCGAGCTCGTCCGCCGGGCCCCGGATCGAGGCTTCGACCCGCGCGAGGGCGCCACCGCCGAGCCGCACGAGGTGCGGCCGCCGAACGGGGCCTTCGTGGTCGCGTACCTGCGCGGGGAGGCGATCGGCTGCGGGGCCGTGAAGCACCACCCGGGCGACGTGACCGACATCAAACGCATGTGGGTGGCCGAGTCGGCGCGGGGCCTCGGCCTCGGGCGGCGGCTGCTGGAGTACCTGGAGGGCGTCGCGCGCGAGCGCGGGTCCACCACGGCGCGCCTCGAGACCGGCGATGTGCTCCCGGAGGCGATCGCGCTCTACCGCTCCGCGGGCTACGCCGAGGTGCCGCCGTTCAACGACGAGCCGTTCGCCGACCGCTGGTTCTCGAAGGAGCTGCGCCGCTAGCCGCGCACGCCCGCCGCGTGGTCGCGAGCGGCCACCACCGCCTCCGTGACGAGCCCCAGCAGCCGGTCGACCCCACGCTCGTCGGCGTCCGAGACGGGAATGTCGGCGTGCACCCAGATGTCGTGCGAGCGCGTGCAGCCGAAGCGAACCAGCCGCGTCTGGCGGTTCCACCACAGGAGCATCCACGGGTCGAGGTCGCCCGCGCCGAAGAGGGCGACCGCCTGGACGCGGAGCAGGCCGTCGGAGACCCGCATGCCGGCCTCGATCGGGTCGCCGCCCACGCCCTCGCCGGGGACCGTGATGCCCCACTCGGCGTGGGCGAGCCGGCGGACGCCGAGGCTCGGGAGCGACTCGAGGTAGGCGTGCACGCTGTCGACGGCGGCCATTCGGGCAGACTACGCACGCGTGCGCGCGCTCGTGCAACGCGTGAGCCAAGCCTCGGTGACCGTCGACGGCGAGCAGGTGGCGGCGATCGGCCCCGGCCTTCTGGTGCTGCTCGGGGTGCGGCGCCGCGACGGCGAGGCGGAGGCCGACCGGATCGCCGCGAAACTGCTCGCCCTGCGGATCTTCGAGGACGACGGGGGCAAGATGAACCTCTCCGTCGGCGACGTGGGCGGCGAGCTCCTCTGCGTGAGCCAGTTCACGCTCTACGGCGACAGCCGGCGGGGCAACCGGCCGAGCTTCGTGGACGCCGCGCCGCCGGAGCAGGCCGAGCCGCTCTACGAGCGCGTGCGTGAGGCAGTCGGCGCGCAGGGCGGCGTGTTCGGCGCACGGATGACAGTCGAGCTCGTGAACGACGGCCCGGTCACACTCATCGTCGAGACCTAGCCGAGCGCCCCAATCACGTCGTCCGGCCCCTCGAACTGGTCGCCGTCCATCTCCTGGAGCGCCTCGATGGCCTCCTGCGGCGCGCCGTTCGACTCCGCCGCGGCGACGATGTCGGCCTTGCTGGCCGGATAGTCCACCCCGCTGAGGTGCTTTTGAACTTCGATCGGGTTGACGTCCATTCGTGCCGTGTACCCGCGCTACACTCGTCTTCACAACTTCAGTCGTACGCCGCCCGGAGGGGCGGCGCCTGAAGGTGGGCCGCGAGGTCCACCTTTTTTTCGACCAAATGCAGATTCAGAGCCTTCAGAACGACATCGAGCAGCGCCTCTCGACGGCCGACCCCGACATCGAGGTGCTCGCGTGCGAGCAGACCGGCCCCGAGCGGGTGCGCCTCTTCATCGACCACCCCGACGGGGTGGATCTCGCGCTGTGCGAGCGGGTGACCCACCACTTGCGCGACCTCCTCGTGGACTTCGGCATCGAGGTGTCCTCGCCGGGTCCAGAGCGGCCGCTGTCGAAGCCCGACCACTTCCGCCGTTTCCTCGGCCGCCGCGCGCGGGTGCGCCTGCGCGAGCCGCGGGACGGCCACAAGAGCTTCACCGGGGAGCTTGTGGGCGCCAGTGACGACGAGGTCACCGTGGCCGCCGACACCGGGGTCGTCTCGATCCCGTACTCGGAGATCAATCGCAGCAATCTTCTGCCCGAAGCGGCCGGTGGCCGCGCAGGGTCCGAATTGGGGGAGCGATGACCAAGGAGATCGTCGAGGCGGTAGGAGTCCTCGAGCGCGAGAAGGGAATCTCCGCGGACCGCCTGATGGCGGCCCTGGAGGATGCGCTCCTGTCGGCGTACAAGAAGACGCCCGGCGCGGCAAAGTACGCGCGCGTGGAGGTGGATCGCGCGAGCGGCGACTTCCGCGTCTACGAGCTCCTGCTCCCGCCCGACCTCGAGGAGCAGCTGCTCGACGAGGTCGAGGAGGAGGCCGGCGAGCCGACCGTGGACCCGGAGACGGGCGAGATGGTCTACCCCGAGCCGCCCGAGATCGATCAGGAGCGGCTCATGCAGTACCGCGACCAGATCGAGGAGCACGACGTCACTCCCGACGACTTCGGCCGCATCGCGGCGCAGACCGCCAAGCAGGTGATCCTCCAGCGCATCCGCGAGGCGGAGCGCGACAACGTCTTCGACGAGTACGAGAACCGCCTCGGCGAGCTGATCACCGGCATCGTCCAACAGTCCGACTCGCGCTACACGCTCGTGCAGCTGCGCGAGCGGGTCGAGGCGCTGCTGCCGCGCGGCGAGCAGGTGCACGGCGAGCGCTACGACCACGGCCAGCGCGTCAAGGCGATCATCACCGACGTCTCGAACCAGGCGAAGGGCCCGTCGATCATCGTGTCGCGCCGCTCGCCGGAGCTGATCCGCGCACTGTTCGAGCTCGAGGTGCCCGAGATCGCCGACGGCCTCGTGGAGATCCAGAACGTCGCCCGCGAGCCGGGCTACCGGTCGAAGATCGCGGTCGTCTCGCACGCTTCGGGCGTCGACCCGGTCGGCGCCTGCGTGGGCCCGCGCGGGTCGCGAGTGCGCATGGTCGTGTCCGAGCTCCGCGGCGAGAAGATCGACATCATTCCCTTCAACGAGGAGCCGGCGCGGTTCGTCGCGAAGGCGCTCTCGCCCGCGCGCGTGCGCGAGGTGCTCGTGGACGACGAGGCCAAGCAGGCCACCGTGATCGTCCCCGACGATCAGCTCTCGCTCGCGATCGGCAAGGACGGCCTCAACGCGCGGCTTGCCGCCCGCCTGACCGGCTGGCGCGTGGACATCCGCTCCGAGACGGAGTTCGCCGAGGAAGAGGCGGAGATGGGCTACCAGGAGGAGGAGGTGTCCGGACGGTGCGCCGCGATCCTCGCCAACGGGAAGCGCTGCCCGAACGCCTCGCTGCCCGGCTCGCGCTACTGCGGCCTTCCCGCGCACCAGGAGCTCGAGGGCACCGGCACCGACTACCTCGTCCCGCCTGAGGACGAGGGTGAGCCCGCCGCATCGAGCGACAACGGTGACCTGCCGATCGAGGACCTGGTGGAGGAAGCGCCGCTCGAGGACGCGGTCGCCGATGCTCCTGTCGACAACGACTCCGCCGCAACGGCCACCGCGGACCAGCCGACCGATCAGGAGCCCGTGGAGGATGCGGCTCCGGTTCCCGAGGACGAGCCGGCCGACCCGGAGGCGGACGTGCCCACCGAGGCGGACGAGGCGCTCGACAGCGACGCGGTCGCGGCGGCCGACCTGCCCTCCGAGCCGATCGACGACGAGACCGAGACGCCGGACGTCTCGGCCGCCGACGAGGACGAGGCCGAACCCGAGACGGAGGCTCAGGAGTCGTAGAGCCGGGTCGCCGCTGCGTCGGCTGCGGGCGCTCGCTCCCCAAGCGCGGGCTGCTGAGGCTGGTGCGGGGCGACGATGGCCAGGTGAGGCCGGACCCGGCCGCACGGGCGACCGGAAGGGGCGCCTACGTCTGTTCGGACCCCGTCTGCGCCGCTAGTCTCGAAGGCGGCAGGCCGCTGGCCCGCAGCTTTCGCGCGCCGGTGACCCTGACCAGAGAGACCTTAGACTTCATCACCGAATGGCAAAGAAACGCGTCCACGAGATAGCGAAGGAGAGGGAGATCACCTCGAAGGAGGCCTTGGCCGCCCTGAGGGCAGCCGGGCTCGAGGTGACGACCGCATCCTCGAGCGTGGACGAAGCCGAGGCCGCGAAGGCGTTCGGCAACGGAGCGAGTGCGACAAAGGTGCCCGTATCAGCTGGTGACGGCGCTGCGGCGACCCAGGCCCAGCCGGCAGCCGAGGCCGAGCCCGCCCCGGAGGCCAAGCCCAAGAAGCAGGAGAAGCCGCAGCCGGCCAAGCCGGAAATCACGCGGCCGCCGGCAGCCGAGGGTGAGGTTCGCAGGGCCGGCCCGGAGGGCCGCGGCCCGCGCATCCTTCAGGAGGCTCCGCCCCCGGAGCCGCCCAGGCCCCAGGGCGCACAGCGTGGTGGCCCACGCCAGAGCGATCGCTCCGGCGAGCCGGGCGGCCCCGGCGGCCCCGGCGGTGGCGGCGGCCCGCGCGGCGGCGGTGGCCCCGGCGCTCGCCCGACCCGTGGCGGTCGCGGCGGCGAGGGCGGCGGTGGCGGCGGCGGACAGGGCGGCCGGCGCAGGCGCGTCGTAATCGACTCCCAGGCGGCTCGGCGCGATCGCACGCCGCCGCCTCCGCAGCAGCCCGCGAGGCGCGGCCGCGGCCGGCGGCGCCGTCCGCAGTGGGTCGAGCCGGATCTCGAAGCGCAGGCACGCGAGGCGGCCGAGGCCGCGCTGCAGGAGGACCCGCCGGTCCCGGTGCGCTCGGGCTCGACCGTCAAGGAAGTCGCGGAGTCGCTGAAGCTCTCGGCACCCGAGGTCATCAAGAAGCTGATGGAGCTCGGTGAGATGGCGACGCTCACCCAGACGCTCACCGACGAGGCCATCGAGGTGCTCGCCGACAGCTTCGACAAGAAGGTCACGTTCATCTCCGCGTCGGAGGACGTGGAGGAGGAGCCCGCCTACGAGGACACGGACGAGGACCTCATCGATCGTCCGCCCGTGATCACGATCATGGGCCACGTCGACCACGGGAAGACCTCGCTCCTCGACGCGATCCGGGAGACCGAGGTCGCCGCGGGCGAGGCCGGCGGGATCACGCAGCACATCGGGGCGTACCAGGTCCACAAGGACGGCCACACGATCACCTTCCTGGACACGCCGGGCCACGAGGCATTCACCGCCATGCGCGCCCGCGGCGCGAAGGTCACGGACATCGCCGTGATCGTCGTCGCGGCGGACGACGGCGTCATGCCGCAGACCGTCGAGGCGATCGACCACGCGAAGGCGGCGGAGGTCCCCGTGATGGTCGCCGTGAACAAGATCGACAAGGAGGGCGCCGACCCGAACCGCGTGCGCGGCGAGCTCGCGCAGCAGGGCCTGACGCCCGCCGACTGGGGCGGCGACACCGAGTTCGTCGACGTCTCGGCGAAGACGCATCAGAACCTCGACGACCTGCTCGAGACGCTCGTGACCCTGGCCGAGATCCAGGAGCTGCGCGCGAACCCGGACGCCGAGGCGAGCGGCTTCGTGATCGAGTCGCGGCTAGACCCCGGCCGCGGGCCGGTCGTGACGCTGCTGATCCATCGCGGCCGCATGAAGGTCACCGACTCCGTCGTCGCGGGCGAGGCCTGGGGCCGCGTGCGCGCCATGCACGACTACCGCGGCAACTCGCTGGAGGAGGCGACCCCCGGCATGCCGGTGGAGATCCTCGGCTTCGACGGTGTCCCGGACGCCGGCGAGACCTTCCGCGTGGTCGAGAACGACCGCGAGGCCAAGCGGGTGGCGAACGAGCGCTCCATCCGCATCAAGCAGGAGGCGCTCGCGCGCCAGGGCGGTCGCCGCGTCTCGCTCGAGGACGTGCTCGCGCGCGCTGAGCGGGGCGAGAAGGAGCTGAACCTCGTGCTGAAGGCCGACGTGGCCGGCTCGCTCGAGGCGCTCGCCGACGAGATCGTCCGGCTGCCGCAGGACCAGGTGCAGGTGAACATCATCCGCGAGGGCGTGGGCGGCATCGCCGAGTCC
>DASQTS010000200.1:0-9808 GCA_035641775.1 Thermoleophilaceae bacterium | reverse complement strand
GGCTCCGAACCTGGGCTACGTGCCCCCGCCGCCGGTGGACACCGCGCCCACCGACCCGGCCGCCACGGATCCGGCGGCCATCGAGCCGGCCCCAACCGACCCGGCGGCGGCGGCGGATCCCGCGCTCACCGACCCGGCGGCGACCGACCCCGCCTACGCCGACCCCGCCGCCACCGACCCCGCCGCCACCGCCCCGGCGGGCTAGCCCGTGCCCACCGCGCAGCGCCGCCCTCCGACCCGCCGCTCTCGGCGAGGGACGGGGCGTCCGCCGATACGCCTGGTCGAACGGCGCATCGGCCTGCTCTTCGCCCTCTTCCTGATGGCCCTGACCATCGCCGCGCTGCGCGCCACATGGCTCGGAACGGTGAAGTCCGGGTCGCTGTCGGAGCGCGCGGTGAGCCAGCAGATCGAGGACATCGCGGACCCGGCGCGGCGCGGCACGATCGTCGACCGAAACGGCGTCGAGCTGGCCGTCTCCGAGGACTCGGTGACGGTCTTCGCCCATCCGTTCCTCATCAAGGACCCTGTGAAGACCGCGGCGCAGCTCGCGCCGCTGACCGGCCGCAAGGAGGACGCGCTCCTGCGCGAGCTCTCCGGCGAGAAGACCTTCGTCTACCTGCGCCGGAAGATGGACGCCTCGCTCGGGGAGCGGATCGAGAAGCTCGAGATCGAGGGCATCGGCACCGTGACCGAGCCCAAGCGGGTGTACCCGCAGGGCTATCTCGCGTCGCAGGTGCTGGGCGTCGTCGGCGTTGACAACGTAGGCCTCGCGGGGCTCGAGTACTCGCGGGACGAGGCGCTTCGCGGCGAGGACGGCGAGCGCCGGCTCGTGAAGGACGCGCTCGGCGAACCGGTCAGCCTGATCGAGACGAAGCGCTCGGAGCCGGGCGAGGACCTCGCGCTCACCCTCGACGCCCGCATCCAGGAGCGCACGGAGGCGGTGCTGTCGGAGGTGGGCGAGACGTACACGCCGCAGGGCGCCACCGCTGTCGTCATGGACCCGCGCACCGGCGAGATCCTGGCCCTCGCGAACTGGCCGCGGGTGGACGCGAACCACCTCGACGGCGCGCCCGACTTCGCGAAGCAGAACCGCGCCGTGCAGGTGAACTACGAGCCCGGCTCGACCTTCAAGGCGTTCACCGTTGCCGGCGCCCTGTCCGAGCGGCTCGTCGAGCCGAGCACCACCTTCGCCGTGCCACCGGAGATCACGGTGGCCGACAGGACCGTGGGCGAGGCGCACGAAGGAGGCGGCGGTACCAAGACGGTCTCCCAGGTCCTCGCCGAGTCGTCGAATGTCGGCTCCGTGATGATCGGCCTGAAGCTGGGCGCGGAGCGCTTCGACAAGTGGGTCCGGCGCTTCGGCTTCGGCCAGCCGACGGGCGTGGACCTGCCGGGCGAGCAGATGGGAATCGTGCTCCGGCCCGAGAACTACTCGGGCTCGTCCATGGGCAACATGCCGATCGGCCAGGGCATCGCAGTGACTCCGATGCAGATGGCGAGCGCCTATACGGCCATCGCGAACCACGGCGTGATGCGGCGGCCCTACATCGTCCGGGGCAACGCGCCGCCGCCCAAGCGCGTGCTGTCGCGGCGGGTGGCGGACCAGGTGTCGCACATGCTCGAGGGCGTGCTCGCCGCCGGTGGAACGGCGCAGGAGGCCTCGGTCGAGGGCTATACGCTCGCGGGCAAGACCGGCACCGCGGAGAAGGCGATCGAGGGCGGGTACTCGAAGACCGACTTCATCGCGTCGTTCATCGGGTACGCACCGGCGAAGGATCCGCGGCTGCTCGTGGCGGTGATGGTGGACACGCCGCGCGGCGACATCTACGGAGGCACGGTCGCGGCGCCGGCCTTCGAGCGGATCGTCGAGTTCGCGCTGCCGTACCTGAAGATCCCGCCGGGCTAGGGCGGACTTAGTCGGCGGGCTCGCCGTCGTCGCCGTGCGCGAGCGCCTCGCGCATCCGCTCCTGTGCCATGCGGAGCTGCTCGGCGGCGCGCTCGGAGGCGAACGCGGCGCCCTGGGCGGCCGCGAGCTGGCCCTCGACGCGGTCCACGCGCTTGCGCGTCTGCTCGTGCGACTGGCGCGCCTCCTCGAGCGCGAGCTCCGCGTCGCGGAGCTTGTCGCGGAGCGAGCCCAGCTCCTGGAGCTCGAGCCGCGCGCGATCGAGCTCCGAGTGGGTCTCGGCGAGCTCGTTGCGCAGCTCGGCGGCCTGAGCGCCGGCGCGGTCGAGCGCCTTCTGCGTGACGACGAGCTCGTCCCGCTGCTCCTTGGCGTCGGCCCACGCGCGCTCCAGCTCAGCGCGGAGCTTCTCGAGTGCGATGACCTCGGCGCGAAGCGTGCCGAGGTTGGCCTCGGCGCCGGCGAGCTGGGCCTGTGCGGCCTCGAGCTCGACCTCGGTCCTGCGCGCCTCGGCAAGGTCGGCCCTGACGACCTCCGTCTCCGCGCGCGCCTCGGCGACGCGCTCCAGCGCCGAGTCGGTCGCCGCGCGGGCCTCCGCGAGCTCTGCCTCGAGCGACTCGGAGGCCGCGGTCGCCTCGGCGAGCCGCTCCTCGATGAGCGCGGCGCTGCCCCGCGCCGCGCGCAGCTCGACGATCAGACCCCCGCTCTTGGCGCGTGCGCCGCTGAGCTGGGCGGCGAGGTCATCGCCGGCGGCGCGGGCCTGGGAAAGCTCGGTGTCGAGCGCCTCGACGTGCTCGCGGAGCGAATCGCGCTCGGCGATTGCCTCGTCGCGCGCCGCGGTCGCCTCCTCGTGCTTCAAGAGCGCCTCGTCGCGCGCCGTGGTCGCCTCCTCGCGCTCCACGATCGCCTCGTCGCGCGCCCTGGCCACATCCTCACGCTCGGCGATCGCCTCGTCCCGGGCCGCGCCCGCCTGCTCCTTGCTCGCGAGCGCCTCGCCCAGGGCGGCGTCCGAGGCCTCCTTCGCCGTCAGCGCCTCGCCGAGAGCGGCGTCGGAAGCCTCCTTGGCTGCAAGAGCCTCGCCGAGAGCGCCGTCCGAGGCCTCCTTGGCGGCAAGCGCCTGATCGCGGGCGCCCTGGGCGGCCTCGAGATCCGCCTCGACGGCCTCGAGCCGCGCGCCGGCCTCGTCGCGCTCGCGCTCGAGCGCCTCGACGGAGTCCACGCCCGTGCGTGCCTCGACGAGCTCTGCCTCGACCGACTCCAGCCGCGCGCGGGCCTCGTCGCGCTCGCTCTCGATCGCTTCGACCGCCTCCGCGCGGGTGCGTGCCTCCGTGAGCTCCGCGCGCAGGGCCTCGGCCTCGGCCCGCGCCTCGGCCAGCTCGGCGGTCGACGAGTCGCCGCGGGCGCTCAGCTCGGCCAGTTCCGCCCGAAGGGTCTCGGCCTCGGTGCGCGCCTCGCCCAGCTCGGCGTCGACCGAGTCGGCGCGCGAGCGCAGCTCGGTCAGCTCGGCGCGCAGCGCCTCGGCGTCAGTGCCCGCGGTCGCCAGCTCGGTTTCGGCCGACTCCGCGCGTGTTCGCGCTTCGGTCAGGTCGGTATCGAACGAGTCGGCGCGCGAGCGCAGCTCGGCCAGCTCGGCGCGTAGCGCCTCGGCGTCCGTGCGCACGGTCGCCAGGTCCGATTCGGCCGACTCAGTCCGCATGCGCGCCTCGGTCAGCTCCGCGTCCAGCGCCTCGGCGCGCGCGCTCGTCTCGGCGAGGGCCTCGGCGTCCGGGGCGGTGCTTTGCGTCTCCGCGAGCTGCGCCGCCAATGCCCTGCTCTCCTCGCGCGCCGCCGCCAGTTCGCGCGAGACGCGCTCGATCTCGAGTCGCGCGGCCGCCAGCTCGGCCTCGTGGCCGGCCGAGGCCGCGACGGCGTCGCGCAACTGCGAGCCGAAGCTCTCGTTCTCGGCGAGCACGCGCGCCAGCTCCGCCTCGAGCCGCTGGACCGTCTCTCCCGCCGCTGTGAGCTCGTCGGTGGACGCGCTCGACTCAGCGAGCGCCGCCTCGAGACGCTCGACGTGCGCTCCCGTTTCGGCGAGCTCGGCCTCGATCTTCGCGGCGGCGGTGCGCGCCTCCACAAGCGCGGCCTCGTGCCGCTCGGCCGCCGCGAGCGCCTCGCTCAGCTTCACCTCGGCGTCCTGGCCCTCGGTCCGCGTGCCGTCGAGCTCCCGCTCGAGCTCCTCGATCCGGCGCTGCGCCGCATCGACGCCATCCTCGAGCGAGCGCGCCTCCTCGCGGAGGGCCTCGACCTCGCCGCTCGCCGCAGCAGCGCGCTCGCGAGCCGCCTCGAGCTCGGCGATCAGCTCATCCTGGCTCGCTCCCGCTCCGGCCGCGCTCGCGCGCGCCGCCGCGAGCTCGCTCTGCGACGCCTCGAGTTCGGCACGGGCCTTCACCAGCTCCGTCTCCGCCCCGGCGAGCTTGCGATGCAGCTCGGCGAGCTCTTCTGCCGTCGCGCCGGCCCCTGCGCCGGCGGGCGCCGCGGGCGCCCCGGCCGCCGAATCGGACACGTCCGCCTGCCAGAAGACGGCGGACGACGCGGGCGCCGGCTTCGCGGGGGCCGGAGGCCCATCCGGGGAAGCGGCGTCTTCAACGGACAGCTCGGCGAGCAGCGCGTCAAGGGCAGAGCGCGTCGCGGCCGCTGGCTGCACCTCCAGTTTCGTCATCACCGCGAGGTCGTCCACGGCGAGCGAGTCGGCCGGGTCCACCATCGCCACCAGCAGGCCGCCGCCCACGAACCCGACCGGCACCGCCTGGTAGCGCTTCGCGGCCGAGGGTCTGATCAGCGCCGCCGCGCTCCGGTCCACCTCGAAGCTGGGGAGATCGATGTAGGCCAGGCCGTAGCGCTCCGCGGTCGCCCGCGCGAGCTGCTCCTCGCTGATGGCCCCGGTCTCCACGAGCACCTGGGCGACGGTGCTTCCGCTCCGCGCCTCGCGCACGGCGTGCTCGACCGCGTCCGCGGTCGCGAAGCCCAGCTCCACGATCACGTCGCTCAGGAAGCCCGAACGGCCGCCCGGATCGGACGGCGGCACGACGCCCTTGGGCGGAGGCGGCGTCGCGGTGCTCGCCTCGGAGGGCGGCGGGCTCACCTCCTGTCTCCCGCGAGCGCCACCGCGCTGGTCCGCGCCTCGCTCTCCACGCGCTCGAGCGCCCCCTCGGGCGACTCGGCGTCACCCAGCGAGCAGATCGCGTACGCCAACTCGAAGCGGGCCGGGCGCTCCTGGCTGACCCGGTCGAGCGCCTGCCCGTAGCGGCCGATGAACGCGGCCGCGCCCTCCAGCCCCTTGCAGCCCACGAGGACCGCACCGAAAGCGTCGTCGGCGAGCCGCCCGGCGTGGTCGGTCCGGCGGATGGCGGTTCCCATCACGTCGGCCGCGTCCTTCAGCATGAGGTCGGCCACCGCCGAGCCGTGGCGCACGGCGATCGCCCGGAGGTTCGACACATGGAAGGCGAGCACGTAGGTCTCCAGCGTCCCGCGTTCGGCAAGCCGCCACTCGCGCTCCACGGCCTCGACGTACGCGACTCGGTTGAGCAGGCCGGTGAGCGAGTCGGTGCGCTCGGGGTCGCGGAGGCGCTCGTTCAGCCGCCGCAGGTCGGCGCGCCACTTCACGCTCTCCCACTCGTATGTCAGGAGACGGCCGGCGATCGAGAGGACCTCGAGATGCTCCTGGTTGAAGACATCCGTGCCCGGCGCGAGCGCGCACAACGTCAGAGCGCCGGCGCCGGAACTCGAGTCGAGCGGCAGCGCGATGTACGAGCGCACGGCGAGCCGCTGGAGCGCCCGGGGGTCGAGCAGTCCATTGCGGGAGCCATTGGACGTGGAGGCAAGCGGCAGCGTCGACCCGGCGCCGAGTTCGCTCGTCGCCGCCCCGCGTACGTCGATCAGTCTCAGCTCGCCCTCGTCCCAATCCACGCGGCCCAGCAGGATCGACCCAGGCGGGAGCTCGGCCTCGAGCAGGTCGAGAACCGTGTCGGCTGCCTCGGAGAAGCTTGTGAACCGCCTTTCAGCGAGGCGAGCGAGCGCGCTCAGGAGGGTGCCGCTCACGCAGTGTGTATCGGCTGCCTGGACAAAAGTCTGAGGGGTGACCGCGTTATCCTGCCCCGGCGCATGACCCTTCGCGACCTGATGGGCAGCGAGGCGCCCGAGGTCGAGATCTCGGACCTCGCCTATTCCAGCCAGAGCGTCACCCCCGGGGCGCTCTTTTTTTGCGTCCCGGGCTTTCGCTCGGACGGCCACGATTTCGCTCCAGACGCGGTGGAGCGGGGCGCCGCGGCGCTCGTTTCGCAGCGCCCGCTCGCGCTCGGCGTGCCGGACGTGGTCGTGGACGACGTCCGCGCCGCGATGGGGCCCGCCGCCGCGCTCTTCTACCGAGACCCGACGTCCGAGCTCCATGTGATCGGCATCACGGGGACCAACGGCAAGACCACGACCGCTTTCCTCGTCCGCCACCTGCTCGAGGCGGCCGGCCGCCAGACGGGGCTGCTCGGCACGGTGAAGCGAGTGGTGGGAGGGGTGGAGGAGGAGGTGGAGCGCACGACACCCGAGGCGATCGATCTCCAGCACACCTTCAGGCGGATGGTGGACGGCGGCGACCGCGCCGCCGCGATGGAGGTTTCCTCGCACGCGCTCGAGCTCGGGCGCGTGGCCGGCATCCGCTTCGCCTGCCGGGTCTTCACGAACCTGACCCAGGACCACCTCGACTTCCACGAGACGATGGAGGCCTA
Organism: Thermoleophilaceae bacterium; assembly: GCA_035641775.1. Taxonomy (GTDB): domain Bacteria; phylum Actinomycetota; class Thermoleophilia; order Solirubrobacterales; family Thermoleophilaceae; genus JACVRW01. The sequence goes on along the minus strand of DASQTS010000200.1, from coordinate 3,151 downwards.
CTTCGCGGCGAAGCGGAGGCTGTTCGAGAGTCCGGGCGCGTCGGTCGTGAACGTCGACGACGAGTACGGGCGGCGCATCGCGGCCGAGCTGGCGGACCCGATCACGTTCGGCATCGAGAACGAGGCGGACTACCGTGCGCGCGACATCGAGTTCGACTTCACCGGCTCGCGCTTCACGGTTGACACTCCCAACGGGCCGCTCGAGCTGCGCTCGCCGCTTCCCGGGCTCTTCAACGTGCAGAACGTGACCGGGGCGGTGGCCGCCGTGCGCTCGCTGGGCGTGGAGCAGATCGGCCTGGAGGGCTTCCCGCGCGTGCCCGGGCGCTTCGAGCCGGTCGACGAGGGGCAAGACTTCGGCGTGCTCGTGGACTACGCGCACACGCCCGACTCGCTCGAGAACGTTCTGAGGGCCGCGCGCGAGCTCGCGGACGGCCGCCTCCACGTGGTGTTCGGCGCGGGCGGGGACCGCGATCGCGGCAAGCGGCCGCTGATGGGCGACGCCGCGCGCCGGCTGGCCGACCGCGTGCTCGTGACCTCCGACAATCCGCGCAGCGAGCGGCCGGAGGCGATCATCGACGAGATCATGGAGGGGGCCGGCGCGGGCGCCGAGCGCGAGGTGGACCGCCGCCGGGCGATCGGGCGCGCGATTGGAGAGGCCGAGCCGGGCGACGTGGTCGTGATCGCCGGGAAGGGCCACGAGCAGGGGCAGGAGTTCGAGAACGGCCGCAAGGAGCCGTTCGACGACGTGACCGTCGCGCGCGAGGCGCTGCGCGCGCGGAGGGCGACCGCCTGATGCTCGGCGAGATCGTCATGGGCGGGTCCGCGTCGCTCCTGATCTGCATGTTCCTCGGCCCGCGCTTCATCGACTACCTGCGGCTGAAGGAGTTCGGGCAGCAGATCCGCGAGGAGGGCCCGGCCGGTCACCACGGAAAGGCCGGCACGCCGACGATGGGCGGGCTCGCCATCTTCATCGCCATCGCGGTGCCGTTCCTGATCCTCTCCGAGTACCGGACGGCGAGCCTGGCCGTGCTCGCGACCGCGATGGCAATGGCGGTGCTGGGCTTCGTCGACGACATCATCAAGCTGCGCCGCCGCCGCTCGCTGGGCGTGTCGGGCAGGACGAAGGTGCTCGTGCAGGCGGTCGTGGCGATCGGGCTCTGGCTGTTCGTGACCGAGTCGGTCGGGCTGAACGACGCGCTGCGGCTACGCGTGATCGACGCCTCGGTTGAGCTCGGCTACGCGTACCCGATCCTGATCTTCCTGGTGCTCGCGGGAGCGACGAACGGCGTGAACCTCACGGACGGCCTCGACGGCCTCGCCGCCGGCTGCGCGGCGATCGTGCTCCTGAGCTACACGGTGATGACATTCATCACGCCCGGCCAGCAGGACCTCGCGCTGCTGAGCGCCTGCCTGGTGGGCGCGTGCGTGGGCTTCCTGTGGTTCAACTCGTTCCCGGCGTCGGTGTTCATGGGGGACACCGGGTCGCTCGGGCTGGGTGGCGCGATCGCGGCGCTGGCCGTGGTCACGAAGACCGAGCTGCTGCTGATCGTGATCGGCGGGATCTTCGTGATCGAGGCGCTGTCGGTGGCGATCCAGGTGTTCGCCTTCCAGCGCTTCCGCCGGCGCATCTTCCTGATGGCGCCGATCCACCACCACTTCGAGTTGGCCGGCTGGTCCGAGACGAAGATCATCCTCCGCTTCTGGATCGTCGCGGCTATCTGCGCGGCGATCGGGTTCACGCTCTACCAGGCGTCGATCCCGGGGTCGTGAGGCCGCCCCTCCCCGAGGGGCCGTACCTCGTCGTCGGGCTCGCCCGCTCGGGGCTCGCCGCGGCGCGGATGCTCGCCGGGTACGGCGAGGTGATCGGCACCGACTCAGGCACGCCGGACGTGCCGGACGGGCTCGAGGCGGAGGTGGGCGGCGACGGCGTTTCGCTGCTCGACCGCGTGGCGTGCGTGGTGAAGAGCCCGGGCGTGCCGAACGAGGCCGCGGTCGTCATGGCGGCGCGCGAGCGCGGTCTCCGGGTGCTTGGCGAGCTGGAGCTCGCCTGGCGGCTGCTGCCGAACCGCTTCGTGGCCGTGACCGGCACGAACGGCAAGACCACGACCACCGAGCTGCTCGGCGCGATCTGGCGCGAGGCGGACCTCGCCGTGGCGCTCGCCGGCAACGTCGGCACTCCCCTGTCGTCGCTCGTGGGCGAGGTGGAGGACGACGCGACGATCGTCTGCGAGGTCTCGAGCTTCCAGGCCGAGGACGCGGAGGCGTTCGCGCCGGACACGGCGCTGCTCCTCAACATCACCGAGGACCACCTCGACCGTCACGGGACGTTCGAGGCGTACCGCGAGGCCAAGCTGCGCCTGTTCGCCAACCAGACGTCCGAGCAGGTGGCGGTGGTGCCGCCGGGGGTCCAGGTGCCCGGGTCGGCGCGGCGGGTGGAGTTCGGGCCGCTGCCGCTGCCGGTCGAGGAGATCCGGCTGCGCGGGGAGCACAACCTCGAGAACGCTCGAGGGGCGGCCGCCGCCGCGATCGCGTCGGACGTGCCGGAGGAGGCGGTGGCCGCTGCGCTCCGCGGCTTCGCCGGGGTGCCGCACCGGCTCGAGGAAATCGGGTCGGTGAACGGCGTGCTCTACGTGAACGATTCGAAGGCCACGAACGTGTCGTCCGCGCTGCGCGGCATCGAGGCGTTCGAGGGCGGCGTGCACGCGATCCTCGGCGGAAGCCTCAAGGGCGGCGGGTTCGACGGCCTGCGCGACGCGCTCGCCGAGCGGGCGAGGGCGGCGTACCTGATCGGGGAGGCCGCGGACCGGCTGGAGGAGGACCTGGCGGGGGCCGTTGTGCTGGTTCGGTCGAACGATCTCGCGACCGCCGTGGCCGACGCCACCGCGGCCGCGGAGCCCGGAGACGTGGTCCTGCTCTCACCCGCGTGCGCGAGCTTCGACCAGTTCCGCGACTACGAGGCGCGGGGCGAGGCCTTCAGATCGCTCGTTCCGCGGGGATGAATCCGGGGGCCGCCGTAGAAAACGGTCCTGATGCCCCGGAAGCGCCCGGTCGAGTACTCGATCCTCTACACCGCGACCCTCTGCCTCCTGGCGGGCGGCGCGGTGATGGTCTACTCCGCCAGCTCGGCGGAGTCGCTGCTCGCCGGCTCGGG
>DASQTS010000199.1:0-4585 GCA_035641775.1 Thermoleophilaceae bacterium | reverse complement strand
CTCACCGGCCTCTACAAGCCCACCTTCGGGAGGATCGTCTTCGACGGCCGCGACATCACGGGCCGGCGGCCGGACCGGATTCAGGCGATGGGCGTATCGCGCACGTTCCAGAACATCCGCCTGTTCGCGACCATGAGCGCGCTCGAGAACGTGATGGTGGGCCAGCACGCGCGGATGAAGGCCGGTCTGTTCGGGTCGATCATCCGGACGCCGGGCGTGCGCAAGGAGGAGAAGCGGGTTACGGAGAAGGCGCGCGACGAACTCCGCTACGTGGGCCTCGGCGACGAGCTGCACGGGCAGATGTCCGTGAACCTCTCGTACGGCGATCAGCGCCGGCTCGAGATCGCGCGCGCGCTCGCGTCCGACCCGAAGGTGCTGCTGCTCGACGAGCCCACGGCCGGCATGAACCCGCAGGAGTCGAAGGCGCTCACCGACTTCATGCGGAAGTTGCGCGACGAGCGCGACATCAGCGTGCTGCTGATCGAGCACGACATGCAGGTCGTGATGGACGTCTCCGAGCACATCACCGTGCTCGACCACGGCACGAAGATCGCCGAGGGCACGCCGCAGGAGGTGCGCCAGAACCCGCGGGTGATCGAGGCCTACCTCGGCAAGCAGGGCGAGAAGGAAGCCGAGAAGGAGCGCGGCCGCGCCAATGAGGAGCGCGATGGCTCTTCTTGAGGTCACGGACGTCCACACCTTCTACGGCAACATCGAGGCCCTGAAGGGCATCTCGATCGAGGTCGAAGAGGGCGAGTGCGTCACGCTGATCGGCTCCAACGGCGCCGGGAAGTCCACAACGCTTCGGTCCATTTCCGGCCTCACGCCGCCGCGTCAGGGATCGATCCGGTTCAGCGGGCGGGAGATCACGGAGACGCCGCCCCAGGAGATCGTCTCGATGGGCGTCTCGCAGTCGCCGGAGGGGCGACACGTCTTCCCGCGCATGAGCGTGCGGGAGAACCTCATGCTCGGCGCGTACCTCCGCAAGGACGCTGACGAGATCGAGAGTGACCTGGAGCGCGTGTACTCGCTGTTCCCGCGCCTGAAGGAGCGCGAGCGCCAGAAGGGCGGGACGATGTCGGGCGGCGAGCAGCAGATGCTCGCCATCGGACGCGCGCTGATGGCGCGGCCCGAGCTGCTCCTGCTCGACGAGCCATCGATGGGAATCGCACCGATCCTCGTCGAGCGGATCTACGAGACAATCGCGGAGATCAACCGCCAGGGCACGACGATCCTGCTCGTGGAACAGAACGCCAACTTCGCGCTGGACGTGTCGAGCCGCGGCTACGTGCTCGAGACCGGCAAGGTCACTGTCACCGACAAGTCCGCGGCGCTGCGTGAGAATCCCGAAGTCCAGCGCGCGTACCTGGGGGCCTGAGAGGTGTCACTGGCAGTCATCGGAACCGCGGCGCTCTGGCTCACGTTCGTGTGGCTCGGGTCCGCGATCCTGGCCTCGATGTTCTCGAGCGCGAAGGGCTACGGCGAGAACTGGGGCCTCGTGACCGGCGCGGTACTGTCGCTCGCGGGCGCGTTCATCTGGGCGGTCTGGCCGCCGCGCGAGATCTCGCGCTGGAAGCTGCACGAGGGCCTCTCGGGCACGGCCCGGACCGCGCTGATCGTCACGGAGGTCGTGCTGGGGGCGATCCTCGTTTACGTGATCACGACGGTCGATGCCAGCGGCGGGGGCCGGATCGGCCTGATCGTCGTGGGGATCATGGTGCTCCTGGTGGCTGCGGCGCTGGTCTACGTCATCGACATCCAGCGCGCCACCGGCGGCAAGACGATGGCCGAGCTGCGCACCGAGCGCCAGGTGCTCGACTCGCCGAGCCAGCCGAGCTAGCGCCCGGTCGCGTCGCGCAGCGCGGCCTCGAGCTCGAGCTGCTTGAACTCGTAGCCGAGCTCGGTGAGCCGCGCGGGCACCGCTCGCTGCCCGGTGATCACGATCTCTGCCATCTGGCCGTACAGCGCCTTGACGGCGAGCGCCGGGACCGGCGCGAAGGCGGGGCGCCGCAGAGCGCGGCCGAGCGCCTTCGAGAGCTCCCTGTTCGTGGCGGGCTCGGGCGCGGTCAGGTTGATCGGGCCGCCGGCCGCCGGCGTGTCGAGCTCGAACAGGATCGCCCCCACCACGTCGTCGAGGTGGATCCAGGGCACGTACTGGCGCCCGCCCGCCACCGGGCCGCCGATGCCGGCCTTGAAGAACGGGAGCATCTTGGCGAGCGCGCCGCCGGACGGGGAGAGCACGACGCCGGTGCGATTCAGCACCACGCGCACGCCGAGCTCCTCGGCGCGGCTGGCCTCGGCCTCCCACTCGACGCTGAGCCTGGCGAGGAAGTCGTCACCGGCCGGGGCTGACTCGTCGAGACGCTCATCGCCGCGGTGGCCGTACCAGCCGGCGCCCGAGCCGGAGACTAGGACGCCGGGCCGCTCCGCCTCGGGCAGCTCGGCGAGCGCGCTCACGAGGTTGCGGGTGGAGAGGATGCGCGACTCGCGGATCTCGCGCATGGCGTCGTCGCTCCAGCGCTGCGCGATGGGCTCGCCGAGCAGGTGCACGACGGCATCTCGCCCCCGGATCACGTCCGGCGGCGGGCCGGCCGCCTTCGGGTCCGGCCAGTTGGTGGAGCGCGACAGCTCGGTTACCTCGTCGCCGCGGGCCGACAGCGCCGTTGCGACCGCGTGCCCGATCAGACCGGTCGCGCCGGTGACAGCGACGCGCATCAGCGGGCGGGGGAGGGCATGGTGACGGTCGCTCGCTCGACCGTCGGCTGCTCGGCCCCACGTTCGTCGTCGCCGCGCTCGGCCACCTCGGCCACGGCTTCCGCGACCTTCCGCGCGACGTCGCGGTTGAAGACGCTCGGGATGATGTAGTCCTCGTCCAGCTCCTCGTCTGCCACCACCGACGCGATCCCGCGCGCGGCCGCGAGTTTCATGTCCTCCGTGATGGCCGTGGCCCGCACGTCGAACGCGCCGCGGAAGATGCCGGGGAACGCGAGCACGTTGTTGATCTGGTTCGGGTAGTCGGAGCGGCCGGTGGCCATCACGCGCACGTACGGAGCCGCCTCCTCGGGCGGCACCTCCGGGTTCGGGTTCGCCATGGCGAACACGAACGGGTCGGCGTTCATCTTCTGGAGGTCGTGCGCGTCGATGATCCCCGGGCCCGAGAGCCCGATGAACACGTCGGTGCCCTCGATCACCTCACGCGGCTGGCCGTCGCGCGCGCCGATGTTCGTGTGCTCGGCGAGCCAGCGCTTGGGCGCGTTCATCGAGCCCGCATGGTAGTCGTCGCGGCCGGGGTGGATCGCGCCGAAGCGGTCGCATGCCACGATCGACGTCACGCCGGCGTCCATGAGGATCTTCGCCACGGCAACCCCGGCGGCGCCAGCGCCCACCATCAGCACCTCGAGGTCCTCCATCCGGCGCCCTGTCAAGCGGCACGCGTTGATGAGGGCGGCGAGCGTGACGATCGCCGTCCCGTGCTGGTCGTCATGGAACACCGGGATGTCGAGCGCCTCCTGGAGCCGCTGCTCGATGTCGAAGCAGCGCGGCGAGGAGATGTCCTCGAGGTTGATGCCGCCAAAGGTGGGCGCGATCCGGATCACCGTCTCCACGATCTCGTCCGTGTCCTTCGTGGCGAGGCAGATCGGGAACGCGTCCACGTCGGCGAACTCCTTGAAGAGCATCGCCTTGCCCTCCATGACCGGCATGGCGGCCTCCGGGCCGATGTCGCCCAGGCCCAGGACGGCCGTGCCGTCGGAGACCACGGCAACCGTGTTCGCCTTGATCGTGTACTTGAACGCCTTCTGGCGGTTCTCGGCGATCGCTGTGCAGACACGCGCGACGCCGGGCGTGTACGCCATCGAGAGGTCGTCGCGGGTCTTCAGCGGCAGGTTCAGGCCGGTGTGGATCTTGCCGCGGCGGTGCACCTCGAAGGTCCGGTCGGTCACCTCGACGACCTCGGCCGCCTTCACGGACTGGACGGCGGAGATCACCTGGCCGCGGTGGTCCGTGCTGCCGCACTCCACGGTGATCTCGCGGATCGTGCGGTCGCCACTCGCATCCACGGTGTCCACCGCGACGATCGACCCGCCGGCGCGCGTGATCGCCGCCGTGACCTTGCCGAGCACCCCGCCGGGCCGCGACGGCAGCGCGACGCGCAGGGTCAGCGAGAACTGTGCGGACGGAGTGGCCAGGAGGCCGATGATACGAGGGGTGGTGCCGGTAGGGTTGAAGCGGTGCCCCCCGAGCAGCCGAAGGAGCTGTTCCTGATCGACGGGAACAGCCTCGTCTACCGCGCTTTCTTCGCCCTGCCGGAGTCGATCGCGACCTCCAAGGGGCAGCCCACGAACGCGATCTTCGGCTTCGCCTCGATGCTCGTGAAGATCATCTCCGAGTACGGCGTGAAGCCGACGCTCGTGGTCTGGGACGCCGGCATGTCGGGCCGCAAGGAGGTCTACGAGGAGTACAAGGGCCAGCGCGACTCGAAGCCCGACCTGCTCGCGGAGCAGTGGCCGCACATGCACCCGCTCGTGGACGCCTTCGGCTACGAGAACGTGCGCGTGGAGGGCTTCGAGGCCGACGACGTGATCGC
>DASQTS010000198.1:0-5426 GCA_035641775.1 Thermoleophilaceae bacterium | reverse complement strand
GAGGGGCTCTCCGCCGACGTCGCGTCCGGCGGCGAGCTGCATCTCGCGCTCGCGGCCGGGATGGACCCCGCGCGCCTCTACATGCACGGGAACAACAAGTCGCCCGCCGAGCTCGACTACGCGATCGAGCGCGGCGTGGGGCACGTAGTGGTCGACTCGTTCGACGAGATCGAGCGGCTGCGCGGGCGCTCGCAGCGCGTGCTGCTGCGCGTGACTCCCGGGATCGAGCCGAGCACCCACTCGTACATCCAGACCGGGCAGGTGGACTCAAAGTTCGGCTTCCAGCTCGACGAGGTGGAGCGCGCGGTGGCCGCGTGTGCGGACGCCGGGCTCGAGCTCCGCGGCCTGCATGCGCACATCGGGTCGCAGATCTTGGACGTCGAGGTCTTCGGCCGGCTCGGCGAGCTTCTCGCCGGCATTGGTGACTGGCCGCTCCTCAACCTCGGGGGCGGGCTCGGGATCGCCTACACCGCGGACGACGACCCGCCCTCGATCGAGGACTACGTGGAGGCACTCGTCCGCCACGCGCCCGACGACGTGGCGGTGCTCTGCGAGCCGGGCCGGGCGCTGGTGGGCAACGCGGGGGTGACGCTGTACCGGGTCGGCACGATCAAGCGGATCCAGGACGTGCGCACCTACGTTGCCGTGGACGGCGGGATGTCGGACAACCTCCGCCCGATGCTGTACGGCGCGCGCTACGAGGCCGAGATCGCCGACCGGTTCGGCGGCGGCACCCTCTCCACGATCGCCGGCATGCACTGCGAGTCGGGCGACGTGCTCATCCGCGATGTCGAGCTGAACGACCCGCGCGTGGGCGACGTGCTCGTCGTCCCGGCCACAGGCGCGTACTCCCACTCCATGGCGAACAACTACAACGCGGTCCCGCGGCCGCCGGTGATCTTCTGCAAGGAGGGCGAGGCGCGCGAGGTCGTCCGCCGCGAGACCTACGAAGATCTGACCCTTCGTGACCAGTGATGTGCAGGCCGGCGCCGCGGGCACCGCCCGTGGCTTGGCCAAAGGCCCCTACCGGATCGGCGTGCTCGGGCACGGCACGGTCGGCAGCGCCTTCGCCGAGCTGCTGGAGGAGCGCGCCGACGCGATCGAGTCGGAGGTTGGGCGCCGCCCGGAGATCTCCGGGGTCCTCACCCGCAGCCGGGGCGACTTCGACGCCATCCTCGAGCGCAGCGACCTGATCGTGGAGCTGATGGGCGGGATCGACCCCACGCGCGACTACGTCCTGAAGGCGCTGCAGGGCGGCCGCCACGTTGTGACCGCCAACAAGCAGCTGCTCTCGCAGCACGGGGAGGAGGTGTTCGACGCCGCGCGCGAGGGCGGCGTGCAGCTCCGCTTCGAGGGCGCCGTGGCGGGCGTGGTGCCGGCCATCCGCGTGATGTCCGAAACGCTCGCCGCCGCGCACATCGAGCGCGTGCACGGCATCGTCAACGGCACCACCAACTACATCCTCAGCGAGATGGCGCGCACGGGCGCGAGCTACGAGGACGCGCTCGCCGACGCGCAACGGCTCGGCTACGCGGAGGCGGACCCGACCGAGGACGTGACCGGCAAGGACGCTGCGGCGAAGATGGCGATCCTCGCGCGGCTGGCGTTCAACGCGGCCGTACGGCTCGACCAGGTGAGCTACGAGGGGATCGAGCGGCTGACTTCGGACGACATCGAGTACGCGAAGGAGCTCGGGCTGTCGCTCAAGCTGATCGGCTCGGCCGAGCGGACCGGCGACGGCGTGGCCGTGCACGTGTACCCGGCGTTCCTGTATGCGGACCATCCGCTCGCCTCGGTGAACGGAGCGTTCAACGCGGTGACGATCGAGTCGCCGGCGATCACGGAGATCACGCTGTCCGGCCCGGGGGCGGGTGGAATCCAGACCGCCAGCGCCGTGCTCGGTGACGTGATCTCGGCGATGATCCCGCCGCCCTCACTGGTCCCGCCGGCGTCGGACATCCCGCTCGTCACGGACACCGAGTTCTCGTTCTACCTCCACCTGGAGGTCGCGGACCGGCCGGGCGTGCTGGCGCGCGTGGCCGAGATCCTCGGGATGCAGGGCGTGTCGATCAAGTCGGTCGTCCAGAAGGGCCTGGGCGACGAGGCGCGGCTCGTGATGGTGATGCACCCCGTGCTCGAGTCGAAGTTCCGGGCGGCGGTGCAGCTGCTGGCCGGGCTCGACTTCGTCCGCGAGCCGCCGCGCGTGATCCGGGTCATCGAGGAGACGTTCTGAGCCTCTGGCGCTACCGCGAGCGCCTGCCCGTCGAGCCGCACGTGACGATGGGTGAGGGCGACACGCCGCTGATCCCCGCGCCGCATCTCTCCTCCCTGACGGGCGCGGACGTCTGGCTGAAGCTCGAGGGCGCGAACCCGACCGGGTCATTCAAGGACCGCGGGATGACGGTCGCGGTGAGCGCGGCGATCGACGAGGGCGCGGAGGCCGTGATCTGCGCCTCGACGGGCAACACCGCGGCGAGCGCCGCCGCGTACGCCGCGCGGGCGGGGTTGCGCGGCGCGGTGATCGTGCCCGAGGGCAAAATCGCGACCGGCAAGCTCGCCCAGGCGCTGATGCACGGCGCGCGGGTGATCGCGCTGCGCGGCAACTTCGACGAGGCGCTGGCGCTCGTCCGAGAACTGGCCGAGCGCCATCCGATCGCGCTCGTCAACTCCGTGAACGAGTTCCGGATCGAGGGGCAGAAGACGGGGGCTTTCGAGGTGTGCGACCAGCTGGGTGAGGCTCCCGACGTGCTGTGCATCCCGGTTGGCAATGCGGGCAACGTCACGTCGTGGTGGAAGGGGTTCGGCGAGTACGGAGCGGCGCCGCGGCTGCATGGCTACCAGGCGGAGGGGGCCGCGCCGCTGGTGTACGGGGCGCCGGTTGAGTCCCCCGAGACGGTCGCGTCCGCGATCCGGATCGGCAACCCGGCGCGCTGGGAGGACGCGATGAACGCGTTCACCGCATCGCGCGGCGAGGTGCGGGCGGTGTCGGACGCGGAGATCCTCGACGCGTACTCGCTGCTCGGCGCGCGCGAGGGCGTGTTCTGCGAGCCGGCGTCGGCGGCTTCGGTCGCGGGGCTCCTGACGAACGGGGCGGAGGGGCGCGTCGTCTGCGTGCTCACGGGCCATGGGTTGAAGGACCCCCAGACGGCGATGAACCGAGCGGCGAGCGTCGTGCCGTGCGAGCCGGACATCGAGAGCGTCGAGCGAGCGGTACTCGCGTGAAGCGGCGCCGGCTCGTCCGCGTGCCGGCCTCATCTGCCAATCTCGGCCCGGGGTACGACGTGCTCGCCGCGGCCCTGGCGCTCCACCTCGAGCTCGAGGTGGAGGAGACGGGCGAGTTCTTCGTGCACTCGGACGCGCCCGGGATCCCCACGGACCGCAGCAACCTGTGCGTGCGGGCGTTCGAGGCGCTGCGGCCCGCGGACGGGCTTACGTTCCAGATCCGCTCGGAGATACCGGCGTCGGCGGGGCTGGGGTCGAGCGCGGCCGCGATCGTGGCCGGCCTGGCGGCGGCGGACCATCTGTACGAGCTGGACGCGCCGCTCTTCGAGCTGGCCGCGGAGCTGGAGGGCCATCCCGACAACGTGGCGGCGGCGCTCTACGGCGGGTTCGTGATCTGCCCCGGCCCCGGCGAGGAGCCGGTGCGATTCGACCCGGCGCCGGGGTTGGAAGGCGTGCTGGCGATCCCGAACGGGGAGGTGGCGACGTCCGAGGCGCGAGCGGCGATGCCGGACGAGGTCCCTGTTGGCGACGCGGTGCACAACGTCGGCCACGCGGCGCTGCTGGTGCTGGGCTTGGCGAAGGACGACTTCAGCCTGATCGGCCGCGGCCTGCGCGACCGCGTGCACCAGCCCCGCCGCCGGCCGTTGTACCCGCGTTCGATGGAGCTGGTTGAGCGCGCCGAGGAGCTGGGGGCGGTGGGCGCGACGATCTCCGGAGCCGGGCCAACCGTGCTGTTCTGGTGCCACTGGCAGCAGACCGGCGGTCTCGTGGAGAACCTGAAGACCCACGCGCCCGACTGCGAGATCCGCCGCGCGACGTTCGCTCCCGGCGGGGCGGACGTCCGCGAGCTGTAACGGCCACGACCCTCGGGGTCAGTCGGCCGGCTGCTCTATGCGGAAGCGGACCGTGACGGGTGCGGACTCCGGGCGCCCTCGGTCACTGGCTATCGCGCGCAGCACGTACCCGCCAGGCGCCAGCGGCCGGCCGCGGAGACGGCCGCTGAAGCGAAGCCGGTTCAGCCCGCGCCTCGCCCGCACCGAGAAGCGGCCACCGGTGACGGTCCGGCCGGGCGTCGCGCGCCCCGGCAAATCCTCCGGCTCGAGCACGCGTGTGACGTCGAAGCGCACGAGCGCCGCACGTGAGAGACGGAAGCGCATGCGCGTGCCCCCTCGTCGCACGATGGCCGCGCCCTTACGAGTCGGCCTGAAGCTCTCGGGAGTCATCGAGAGCTCCGAGAGCACCGGCGCCTCGCGTGGCGGCAGCGGCGGCAGCGGCGCGGGAGCCGGCGGCGGCGCGGGTCCCGGCGGCGGCGCGGGCGGCGGTGGCGGGGGCATGCAAGTCCCGGGCTCGCCGGTCACCGTGCCGGCGGTCACCTCGATGTCGTCGATGCCGACCCACTCGTCCTGTCCGGCGGCGTTCGTCGTGATCACCCGGATCTGCACCCGTGGCTGGTTGTCGGCCGCCGCCGGCAAGGTGGTCAGCACCGGTGTCACGAGAGTTGCCGCTCCCGGCCCGCCCGTCGCGTCCGCCACGTAGCCGCCCGGCGCTGCGGTGAAGCCGCCGCCGGCGCCCACCCGATACTGCAGCGCGACTGGCTCGACCGCGTCGGCGGCCGACCCGTCGATGTCGCGCAGCACCAGCCGCACCGACACGCCCGCGCGGCCGCGGGTGTCGAGCGAGATCACCAGGTGGGGCGCGCTCGCCGTCGCGGAGCCCTGGATCGCCACCATCGGGTCCGCGAGCTCGAACTCCGCGACCCCGGACGCTAGCCCGACGGCGCGCGGATCGGTCCGGTTGGCCGTCACGTCCACGGGCGTCGCCGAGCCGTCGGCCGTCACGGTGCGCGGGTCGACGCCCGGGTCGGCCACGAGGCCGTCGCCACGGTAGCCGACGATGGCGGACACTCGTGACCAGTCGTCGTCTGAGGCGATCAGGCCAGTGTCGGACCAGCTTTGAAGGAGCGGCGGCGCGGCCGGGGTGACCGACCCGAAGACCGGCGCCGCGCAGGCGAGCCACATGAGCAGGGCGAGAAGAAGGGTGTGCATGGACCGGAAAGCGACGCGGGCCGGAAATTCGCCCCGGTACCGTGCCTGCCATGCAGAGGCGGGTCGAGGCCGCGGGCGGTGTTGTGACACGCGACGGGCGGGTCCTCCTCGTCCATCGCCCCCGCTACGACGACTGGACGCTGCCGAAGGGCAAGCTGG
>DASQTS010000197.1:0-3889 GCA_035641775.1 Thermoleophilaceae bacterium | reverse complement strand
AGCTGGTTGCGGCCCACGATCGCGTGGCAGGTGATGCCGCCCTGCCGGCAGCGGGTGGCCAGCTCGCCGACGATCTTGCCCTGAAGGGTCTGCTCGTCGAGCGAGCCCTCGCCTGTCACCACGAACGCCGACTCGCGCATGAGCTCGTCGAAGCCGATCGCGTTGAGGACGTAGGCTGCGCCCGGGACGAGCTTCGCTCCGAGTCCCGCCCACAGGCCCCCCGAGAGGCCGCCGGCACACCCGGTCATGGGCTCCCCGCGCGGGTCGCGCGGGAAGGTTGCCGCCAGCTCGTCGAGCCGCTCCTCGAGGCGCTTCACCAGAGCCGGGTCGGCGCCCTTCTGCGGCGCGAAGATGCGCGGAGCGTCCTCGAACGGAACGCGGACGTCACACACGACCTCGATGTCCGGAAGCGCGGAGGCGCCGAGCCCCGCCTCGCTCAGCGCCGCGAGCGCGCCGGCCCCGCCGTCCGTCGTGGCGGAGCCGCCGACGGTCACCACGATCCGAGCGGCGCCGGCGTCGGCCGCGGCTGCGATGAGCTCACCGGTCCCGCGGGTGGACGCCTCCCAGGCGTCGCGCTCGTCGTCGGCGACGAGTCCGAGGCCGCTGGCCTGGGCGATCTCCACCACCGCGGAGCCGTCGGGCAGAAGCGCGAAGGCGGCCTCGACCGGGCGGCCGAGCGGGTCCGAGGCGGAGACGGTGCGAACCTCCCCGCCCAGAGCCGAGACGAGCACGTCCATCGTGCCCTCGCCGCCGTCGGCGACCGGGAGCTCGCGCGCCTCCCTGCCGGCCTCGCGCAGCCCCTCGGCGATCGCCGCCGCGACTTCGCGCGCGGAGAGGGTTCCCTTGAAGGAGTCGGGGGCGACGAGGACCGGCAGGCTCAAAGCGCCGCGCGGAAGGCCCGCTCCGCTTCCTCGCCGTGAACGGCGAACACGATCCGCTCGAGAGCGCCGGTGTGCTCGCGCGCCGCGCCGACCATGACCTCGGCGGCCTCGTCGAGCGGGAAGCCGCCGACGCCGGTTCCGAACGCGACCAAGGCGAGCGAGCGCGCGCCCAGCTCCTCGGCCTTGGCGAGCGTCGACCGGGTGGCGCGTTCGATGATCTCCCGCGAGGTCGGGCCGCCGAGCTCCATCGTCGCGGCGTGGATCACCCAGCGCGCCGGCATCGCGCCGGCGGTGGTCTCCACGGCCTCGCCCAGGCCGATCGGCGCGCGCTCGTGGGACTCGCGCTGCACCTCAGGGCCGCCCGCCCTCGAGATGGCCGCGGCCACGCCGCCGCCGTGCGCGAGCTGCGTATTCGCCGCGTTCGCGATCGCGTCGACCTCGAGGGTCGTGACGTCGGCAGCGATGACCTCGAGCTCCGCCATCGCGCACATCCTGAACGAAGGCGGCTAGCGCCGTACGCGGACTCCGCGGCGCTGCGGAGGCGAGGCGTTCCCGGCGAGGTCTCGCGCGCGCAGCCGCAGCACAACCCGCGGCCGCCGGCCATTCGCGAGCGCGCGGCGGAGCAGCCGCCCTGCCCGGGGGCGCAGCCGCACGCGCGCGCGGACGCGCTGGTTCGCCGCCGCGGGGAGCACGGCCCGCCGCATGAGGAGTCGCCGCTCGCCGATCACGAGCGTGCCGCCGGCGCTCACCGTGCAGGCCTCGTCACAGCGCGCGTAGGCGATCGCGCCCCGCAGGCGCAACACCCGCTGGCGGCGCGGTACGCGGACGGCGAGCGCCGCGGCTCGCGAGTCCGCGGCCGGCGCCGCCTGGCCGCCACCTGTCGGCGTACCACCGGTTGGTGGAGTGACGACGCTCGCGCCGCAAGGCAAGGGGTCGGTGCCGGGTGGATCCGGATCGATCCGCAGGACCTTGCCGAGCAGCGTCGCGCGGTTCTGCGCGTTGGCGTGCTCGTTGCTCTGCCCGCCTCCGTCGCCGGTCGTGATCCACAGGCACCCGTCAGGGCCGAAGTGCAGCTGGCCGCCGTTGTGGTTGCTCTCCGACGAGTGCTCGATCACGAGCACGTTCCGGCGGCTCGCGGCCACCTCCGGGCTGGTCCCCGAGCGCACGAACTCGTCGATCCGGATGTCGCCGCCCGTGTCCGTGTAGTAGACGTAGAGCTTCCCCGACACCGGGTAGTCCGGCGCCGCGACCACCGACAGGAGCCCGCGTTCGCCGTCCAGGGAGATGGGCGCCACGTCGAGCACAGGCGTCGCCTGAGCGTCGTCGCCCACGACCAGGCGGACCGTTCCGGCCCGCTCGGCGACGAAGAGCCGCGTTGGGTCGCCCGGATAGGTCGCCAGCGCGATCGGTCCGGACCACGGGCCGGTGATCAACTGCGGTGTCAAGGTGCCCGGCGACCCAGCGTGCGCGAGCCGGACGACCTCGTTCGCGGTCAGGCTCGCCGCGTACAGCCTCCCGGAGGCGTCCTCGCCGAACGAGGCGAGGCCCGACAGCGTCAGCCCTGTGCCCTGCGGATCCGGATTCGACCGGTCCAGGGCCAGCGACCGGATCGCCCCGTCGAAGAAGTCCGCGAAGATGTAGCGGCCTGTCAGGCCTTCGAGCGCCGCGTCCCTTACCACGAACCCGCCGGTCACGGCGTCCGGCCCGGGGTCGCTCGTGAGGTACTCGAACAGGGGTTCGACCGCGCCCGGCACCGGACAGTCCGCCGCGCGGGGCCCGGGCTGGGTCCCCTCGCGACACGCCCACCCGAAGTTGGCGCCGCGTGCCCCGGCGGCGGTCACCCAGTCGATCTCCTCGCGCAGGCCGCCCCCGACGTCGCCAATCAGGACGTCGCCGGTCAGCCGGTCGAACGAGAAGCGGAACGGGTTGCGCAGCCCTAGCGAGTAGACCTCGGGCGCCGCGTCCTGCTGTCCCACGAACGGGTTGTCGATAGGGATGCCGTAGCTGGCACCCGCCTGAGCCGACGCGCTCGCGGGAAGCACCAGCGTGAGCAGGATCAGGAACGCAACTGCGAGATGTGGCATTCGCCTGGGTCCTTGTCGTCGCGCCAGCGGAGCAGCTTGGCGCCGTGCCGGATGCGGTTGCCCGTTATGTGGTCGAACGCGACCTCCACGACCAGCTCCGGGCGCAGGCCCTCCCAGACGAGCTCCTCGTCCGACTTCCAGCGGCTCGGCTCGCCGGAGCCGCGCTCATGGGTCCGGTAGGGCTCGAGCATCTCGAGGAGCTCACGCTTCTGTTTCGCGCGGAAGCTGGAGGTGTGGCCCACGACGTGCAGGTCGCCTCCGTCGTCGTCATACATGCCGAGGATCAGCGAGCCGACCGTGCCCTCCTCCTTGCCAAAGCGGAAGGCGACGACCACGGCGTCCGCAGTGCGCACGCGCTTGATCTTCACCATGCCCGTGCGCTCGCCGGGGCGATAGGGAGCGTCGGCCTCCTTGGCGATCACCCCCTCGGAGGAGCCGGTGAGCCACTGGCCCGCCGAGCCGGTGTCCGGCGTCATCGGGCTCAGCTCCACCGGATCGGTCACCACGGCCTTGAGCCGCTCCCGGCGCTCTTCGTAGGGGAGCGGGCAGAGCACCTCGTCGCCCTCCGCCAGCAGGTCGAAGGCCACGAGCGCCGCCGGTGTCTCCTCTCGCAGCCGCTGCACCCGCGAGGCGGCCGGGTGGATGCGCTGCGAGAGCAGGTCGAACTCCTGGATGCCGTCCACCACGACGACCATCTCCCCGTCGAGGACGAGGCGGTCGTGCGGCAGCTCGAGCACCTGCTCGGCGACCTCGGGGAAGTAGCGGTTCATCGGCCTGCCGTTCCGGCTCTGGAGCTGGACGTCGTCGCCGTCCTTGAAGACGATCGTCCGGAAGCCGTCGAACTTCGGCTCGTAGCGCCAGCCGTCGCCCTCGGGCAGCTCCTTGGCCGACTTGGCGAGCTGCGGCTGCACCGGCGGCTTCAGC
>DASQTS010000196.1:0-7639 GCA_035641775.1 Thermoleophilaceae bacterium | reverse complement strand
CCTGCCCGGCGACATCGCGGCGAAGGTCGACCCCTACCTGCGCCCGCTGTTCGACGCCCTCTACGACATGCTCGAGCCGGAGAAGGTGAACCAGCACCTGGAGCGCGGCGTGATCGAGGTGGCGCCGCTGGCCTTCATGCGCGGCCGGACCCTGAACGACTCCTTCATCATCCTCGACGAGGCGCAGAACACGAGCCCAGAGCAGATCAAGATGTTCCTCACCCGGCTCGGGTTCAACTCGAAGATGGTGGTGACGGGCGACATCACGCAGATCGACCTGCCGCAGGACCAGCGTTCCGGCCTTGTCGTGATCGGCGAGATCCTGAAGGAGGTCGAGGGCATCGAGTTCGTGCGCTTCGGCAGCGAGGACGTGGTGCGCCACAAGCTCGTGCAGCGGATCGTCGCGGCGTACAACGAGTTCGCCGAGAAGCAGGCGCCTCCGCTGCGCCAGGCGCGGCGGCAGCAGCAGGGCTAGCCGCGGTCGCCCTGGTCGAGATCGAGCTCATCGACGTGCCCGAGGAGTTGAAGCCCGCGGCGCATGCCGCGCTCGGGGCGGCCGGGGTCGAGGACGGCCACCTCGCGATCGCGTTCGTCGGCAGCGGGCGGATCCGCGAGCTCAACCGGGCGCACCGGAACATCGACCGCCCCACCGACGTGCTGTCCTTCCCGGTGGACGAGACCGGCCGCGCGGCCGGGCCGCGTGAGCTCGGAGACGTCGTGATCAGCCCGGAGCACACGGAGGACCTCACCGAGGCGGTGGTGCACGGCGTCCTCCACCTGTGCGGATACGACCACGAGACCGACAACGGCGAGATGCTGGAGCTCCAGGAGAAAGTGCTGGGCGCGCTGTGAGCCGCTCGGGGTTCGTGGCACTGGCCGGGCGTCCGAACGTGGGCAAGTCAACGCTGGTGAACCAGATCGTGGGCGGCAAGGTGGCGATCGTGTCCGACAAGCCGCAGACCACCCGCCGCGAGATCCGCGGGGTCGCGACCGGGGACGAATGGCAGCTCGTGCTCGTCGACCTCCCGGGCGTCCAGCGTCCGCGCGACGCGCTCACGGAGCGAATGCAGCGCCAGGTGGAGCGAGCGCTCGCCGACGCCGACGCCGCGCTGTTCGTGCTGAACGGCGAGCAGGAGATCGGCCCGGGCGACCGCTTCATCGCCGACGCGCTGAAGAGCGCGGGCGTTCCCACCGTCACGGTGCTGAACAAGGTCGACCGGCTCGACAAGCCCCGGACCGTGCGGGCGCTCGCGGACGCCGCCGAGCTCGATGTCCAGGGCGAGCTGTTCCCGATCAGCGCGAAGAGCGGCGAGGGGGTGGGGCCCGTGGTGGAGGAGCTCGTGTCGCTCGTGCCGGAGGGGCCCTTCCTCTACCCGCCGGACGAGCGGAGCGACCAGTCGGTCGAGCTCCAGCTCGCCGAGCTGATCCGCGAGCAGGTGGTGCTGCGGACGCGCGAGGAGTTGCCGCACTCCGTGGAGGTGGAGATCGACGAGCTCGAGGAGCGCGAGGACGGCCTCCTCATGGTGCGCGCCCGCGTGTGGGCGGAGACGGAGTCGCAGAAGGGCATCCTCGTCGGCGCCGGGGGACGCATGGTGCGGGCGGTCGGCACGGCCGCTCGCAAGGAGATCGAGCGGCTGCTCGGCCGTCGCGTCCATCTCGACCTGAACGTGCGCGTGCGCAAGGGCTGGCGGCGCGACGAGGGGCTGTTGGACCGCCTGGGCATCGAGTGATCGAGCGGATCCAAGCTTTCATGCGGCACGCCGAGGAGGGCGTGTGCGACGAGGTGGCCCCCACGCGGCACGGCACGGCCCTGCTCACGCCTGCGCTGCCGCTGGTCTGGCAGGTGAACGCGATTCGCGTCGAGGACGCGGACGCCGAGCCGGACGAGCTGATGGCGGAGGCGGATCAGGTGCAGGCTGCGTACGGCCACCGCAAGCTCGTGGTGCACGACGAGTCGCTCGGCGCCCGGCTGGCACCCGGCTTCGAGAAGGCCGGCTGGAACGTCTTCCGGGTCCTGATCATGGTCCGGCGCCGCCCGCCCGACCGCGCCCCGGAGCCCGGCGCGGGCGGCGAGGTGAGCCGCGACGTCGGCGCCGCGACGCTCGCCGCGTTCCGGCGCGAGCAGCCCTTCGGCTGGCAGGACGAGGCCGTGCGCCAGCTCGCGGAGATGGACCGACGCTACGACGACGTGCTGGGCGCGCGCGACTTCGCGGCGCCCGCGGATGAGCCAGCGTGCGCGTGCCGCCTCTACCTGCACGACGGGCTCGCGCAGGTGGACGAAGTGGGCACGTTGCAGGAACGGCGCAGGCGCGGCCACGCGCGCGCGGCGGTGGCCGCCGCGGCGGACGCGGCCGCGTCCGAGGGCGCCGAGCTGGTGTTCATGGTCACCGACGCCGCCGACTGGCCCCAGGAGCTCTACCGCAGCCTGGGATTCGACGAGATCGGCGCCAC
Organism: Thermoleophilaceae bacterium; assembly: GCA_035641775.1. GTDB lineage: Bacteria > Actinomycetota > Thermoleophilia > Solirubrobacterales > Thermoleophilaceae > JACVRW01. The sequence goes on along the minus strand of DASQTS010000196.1, from coordinate 5,188 downwards.
GTACGAGTTTTTGAAGCTCACCGCGGCGAGCCGATGAGGGGCGCGCAGCGCGCCGGTTACGGCGAGGGAGGTCGCCTTCGATCTCAAAACGCGGGGCAGGATGCCCCGCGGAGCAATAATCACAGGCGTGGACGAGCTTTTGCCCTGCATAGTCCAGGACGCGCGCACTGGCGAGGTGCTCACGCTCGCGTATATGAACGACGAGGCGCTCGAGCGCACCCGCGAAACGGGTGAGATGTGGTTCTGGTCGCGCTCGCGTCAGGAGCTCTGGCACAAGGGCGAGACCTCGGGCAACGTTCAGCGCGTCAAGGAGCTTCGCTTCGACTGCGACCAGGACGCGCTCCTCGCTCTGGTGGACCCGACCGGGCCGGCGTGCCATACCGGGGCGCGCACGTGCTTCCACAACGGCGAGCTCGAGCCCGTCGCGGCCGAGGCGCTGCCCACGCTGGCTCGTACGATCGCGGAGCGGCGCGGGGCGGACACGTACACGGGGAGGCTGCTCGCGGACCCGGAGCTCGTGGGCGCGAAGGTCCAGGAGGAAGCGGAGGAAGTCGTTCGGGCGGCACGCGACGAGTCCGACGAGCGCCTGGCGGAGGAAGCTGCGGACGTGCTCTACCACCTGGCCGTGCTCCTCGCGGCCCGCGGCGTCGAGCTCGCCGACGTCTACGAGGTGCTGAATGGCCGTCGCCGTTGACCTCGAGCTGACGCCTTCGCTCGAGGAGGTGCGCGAGCTCGCGCGCGAGCACTCGCTCGTGCCGCTCCGCCACACCTTCATCGCGGACTGCGAGACGCCCGTGTCCGCCTACCTGAAGCTGCGCGGCGACGGCCCCTCCTTCCTGCTCGAGTCGGCGGAGCAGGGCCAGCAGGTCGGCCGCTGGTCGTTCCTCGGCTTCCGGCCGCGCGCGGTGATCCGCGCCGAGCGCGGCGACGAGGGCGACCCCTATGCGCTCGTGGACGCCGAGCTGGCCCGCTACGAGATCGCGCCGCTCGACGGGCTGCCGCCGTTCGCCGGCGGCGCCGTAGGCATGTTCGGCTACGACCTGGCGCGCAGCGCCGAGCCGAGCATCGGCGAGCCGAATCCCGACGACACCGGAATGCCGCGGCTGGCCGTGATGGTGACGGACCTCCTGCTCGCCTTTGATCACCTCCGCCACGAGGTGACGGTCTTGGCGAACGTCGTGGCGGGAGACCATCGCTCCGGTGCCGGCACCGCCCGCCCCCTCGCGCACGGCGACCTGGAGCGCGCGTACGAGGATGCCGCGGCCGCGATTGCCGAGGTGCGCGAGCGGCTGCGCGGCCCGGTGCCCCAACCGGGGTCGGGCCGCCGCGAGCCGCCGGAGTTCACGTCGAACATGGGCGCCGGCGGCTACGCCGAGGCGGTCGAGCGCGCGAAGGAGTACATCCGCGCGGGCGACATCTACCAGGTGGTCCCGAGCCAGCGCTGGAGCGCCGACTGCCCGGTCGACGCGTTCTCGATCTACCGCGGCCTCCGCGCGATCAACCCGAGCCCGTACATGTACTTCCTGGACTTCGAGGACTTCGAGATCGCGGGGGCTTCGCCAGAGACTCTGATTACCGTCAGCGGCCGCAAGGTCATCCAGCGCCCGATCGCCGGCACGCGGCCGCGCGCGGATTCCGTGGAGCGGGACCTCGAGCAGGCGCGCGGCCTCCTGGCCGACCCGAAGGAGCGCGCCGAGCACGTGATGCTCGTGGACCTCGGCCGCAACGACCTCGGGCGGGTGTGCGAGTACGGCTCCGTGCAGGTCGAGGAGCTGATGGCCGTGGAGACCTACTCGCACGTGATGCACATCGTCTCCCAGGTGTCCGGGATGCTGCGGCCCGAGGTGACGCCCATGGACGCGCTGCGCGCGGCGCTGCCGGTGGGCACGCTCTCGGGTGCGCCGAAGATCCGCGCGATGCAGATCATCGACGAGCTCGAGTCGGTCGGCCGCGGCCCCTACGGCGGCGGCGTGGGCTACCTGTCCTACACCGGCGACCTCGACACCTGCATCTACATCCGCTCGGCGCTCGTGAAGGACGGCAAGGTCCACCTCCAGGCGGGCGGCGGGATCGTGGCCGACTCCGATCCGGCGTACGAGGTCCGCGAGACCGAGGCAAAGGCCGGCGCCGTCATGGACGCGGTGAGGCTCGCCTGCGACCAGGGGGACTGGGCGTGAACGTGCTCGTCGTCGACAACTACGACTCGTTCACGTACAACCTCGTCCAGTACCTGGGCGAGCTCGGGGCCGAGGTCGACGTGGTCCGGAGCGACCTGCCGGAGCTGCTCGAGAGGAGCCCGGACCGCGTGATCGTGTCGCCGGGGCCGTGCACGCCCGAGGAGGCGGGTCTGTCGAAGGAGGCGATCCGCCGCTATGCCGAGGGAGCCGTGCCGGTGCTGGGCGTCTGCCTCGGGCATCAGGCGCTCGCGGCGGCATACGGCGGCCGCGTCGTCCGCGGCGAGCCCGTCCACGGCAAGACCGCGGCGGCCGAGCACGACGGCAGGACGATCTTCGAGGGCCTCGAATCACCGCTCGTGGTGGGCCGCTACCACTCGCTGATCGTCGACCCGGAACTCCCGGGGGAGCTCGAGGTGTCGGCGCGCTCGGGCGACGTCATCATGGGCCTCCGCCACCGCGAGCTGCCGCTCGAGGGCGTGCAGTTCCACCCCGAGTCCGTCCTCACGCCGCACGGCAAAGAGCTGCTGAAGAACTTCCTCGCGGATGCCTAACCCCATCCTCACGGAGGCGATCGACCGCCTCTCGAACCAGGCGGACCTGGAGCCGTCCGATGCCTCCCGAGTCCTCTCGGAGATCATCGATGGAAACGCCTCAGAGGTACAGACCGCGGCTTTCCTCATCGCCCTGCGCACGAAGGGTGAGACGACAGGGGAGATCGCCGGGCTGGCCAGGGTGCTGCGCGAGCGCGCGGTCAAGGTCAATGCCGGTGACGATCTCGTTGATACGGCAGGTACCGGTGGCGGAAGGCCCACCTTCAATGTCTCTACCACCGCAGCCTTCATCGCCGCGGGGGCCGGCTGCCGTGTCGCAAAGCACGGAAATCGCTCGGCCACGAGTCAGTGTGGTTCCGCTGATGTCCTCGAGGCCCTGGGAGGTCGTATCGATGTGAAGGTGGGGGTTGTCGAAGAGTGCATCCGCGATATCGGCTTCGGCTTCATGTTCGCCCCGCTCCACCACCCGGCGTTCAGGCACATCGTGCCGGTGCGCAAGGAGCTGGGCGTGCGGACGATCTTCAACTTCCTCGGCCCGCTCACGAACCCGGCCGGCGCGCGCCGCCAGGTGATCGGCGTCTCCGACCCCGGCAAGATCGAGACGATGGCGGCGGCCCTCGGGGAGCTTGGGGCGGAGAGGGCCTTGGTAGTGTCGAGCGCCGATGGCCTGGACGAGTTCTCGGTCTCGGGGGCGACCCGGGTGGTGGAGCTGAAGGACGGCGTGCTCTCCACGTACGACGTGACGCCCGAGGACGCCGGCCTCGCGCCCTCGGCCGAGGGCGCGGTTGGGGCGGGTACGCCGGAGCAGAACGCCATCGTGCTGCGCGAGGTGCTGGCCGGCAACCCCGGCACGGAGCGCTCGCTGGCGGTCCTGAACGCCGGCGCGGCGATCTACGTGGCAGGGCGCGCGGACACGCTTGCCGGCGGCGTTCGCACGGCGGAGGAGTCGATCGACTCGGGCGCGGCGGCCGGGGTGCTGAAGCGCTGGGTGAAGGCCACGGCGTGATCCCGCGTCTCGACGAGCTCGTGGGCGCCACCCGCGACGCGGTGGCGCGCCGGCAGCGGGAGCGCTCGCTCTCGGAGCTCGCGGCCGAGGTCGAGACCGGGCGCGAGGGCCGACCGTTCGCGGAGGCCCTGTCTCGGCCCGGCACTTCCGTGATCGCGGAGCACAAGCGGCGCTCGCCCTCGGCGGGCACCCTCACGCCGACGGGAGCGAGTTGCGCCGACCTTGTGACGGCCTACGAGCGCGGCGGCGCGGCGGCTGTGTCGATCCTCACCGAGGAGGAGCACTTCGGCGGCTCGCTGGCCGACCTGCGCGAGGCGCGCGCGGCGATTGAGCTGCCGATCCTGCGCAAGGACTTCACGATCGACCCTTATCAGCTCTACGAGGCCAAGCTGGCGGGCGCCGATGCCGTGCTGCTCGTGATCGGCTCGCTGGAGCAGCCGGAGCTCGCGTCCCTGTACGCGCAGGCGCAGGAGCTCGACCTCGACGTGATCGTGGAGATCCACGACGACGAGGAGCTGGAGCGGGCACTCGAGCTCGACTGCGACGTCATCGGGATCAACAACCGCAACCTCGTGGACTTCAGCGTCGACATCCAGCGCACCTTCGACCTGCTGGCGGACGTGCCGGCGGGGAAGGTCGTCGTGTCCGAGTCCGGCATTTACCACCGGGGGCAGATCGAGGAGCTCGAGCAGGTGGGCGTGGACGCCGTGTTGATCGGCGAGGCGCTGATGCGCGCCCCCGACCCGGAGCACGCGGTGCGCGAGTTGGCCCGCTCGGACGAACCCACCCAGGCCTGAGACGCGTACTCCCTACCATGGAAGGCCATGTCGACCGCTCCTGAGCTCGAGCCGACCCAGGTAGCCCAGCTCGGCGCGCGGCTCAGAGACAACATCGCTCGGGCGGTGAAGGCGCCGTCGGACGTGATCCGTGACGTGCTCGTGGCGCAGTTCGCGGAGGGCCACGTCCTGATCGAGGACTACCCAGGCGTGGGCAAGACGGCCCTGGCGCGGGCGCTCGCGCGCTCGGTCGACGCGGAGTACGCGCGCATCCAGTGCACCGCCGACCTGCTGCCCGCCGACGTGGTGGGCACCAACGTCTACAACCAGCGCGAGAACCGCTTCGAGTTCCGCCCGGGGCCGGTGTTCGCGAACGTCGTGCTCGTGGACGAGGTGAACCGCGCGTCGCCGAAGACGCAGTCCGGCCTGCTCGAGTGCATGCAGGAGCGCCACGTGACGGTCGACCGGCACACGCACGAGCTGGCGCGTCCGTTCATCGTCGTGGCGACGCAGAACCCGGTGGAGTACGAGGGCACGTACCCGCTGCCGGAGGCGCAGCTCGACCGCTTCATGGTGCGCGTGTCGCTGGGCTACCCGTCGGCCGACCAGGAGAGCCAGATGCTCATGGACCACGCGGAGAGCGACCGCGTGCTCGACCTCGAGACCGTCGCGGACGTG
>DASQTS010000195.1:0-2616 GCA_035641775.1 Thermoleophilaceae bacterium | reverse complement strand
TTGAACGGCAGCGTTTCGCGCGGCGACTTCTTGCCTCCGAGGTGCTCGCCGCCCCGGCCTGAGCTGACAGCGAATCCGTCGTCCCGCTGCTGCCAGACCCAGACCTCCATCCAGTGGACCTTCTCCCCGTCGCCAACGGGGCCCATGGTGCAGACGCTGAGCTTGACCTGGGGATCGTCGCCGGCCCCCTTCATCAGCGGCTGCGTATCCGCGAAGCGCAACACGTCCCGATGCTCTCAGAGCGAAGCGGGCAGGGCAAGTTCCGCGCGGAGGCGCTCGGCGGCGACCGTATTGCCCTTGCGGTCGAACAGGGCGAGCGCGCCCGCGACCGCGTCCTGAGCGTCGCCCCTGCAGCCCCGCTTCGCGAGCACGCCGCCGAGGGCGGCGAGCGCGTCGGCGCGCTGGTTCGAGAAGTCCGTGCGCTCGGCGAGCACGACCGCCTCGCGCGCCAGCTTCTCCGCGGGGGCCAGCTCGCCGCGCCCGGCGAGTACGCGTGCGCGGAGCCAGCGCCAGAGGATCTGGGTGCTCAGGTCGTCGGCACCGCCGAGCTCCGCGCTCGTCGCGGCGAGCTCGTCGGCTTCCGCCGCACGGCCCTGCGCAAGCACCGCCTGGCCGAGCAGCGCGGCGGTGGTGGACAGGAACGACCTGTCGCCCATCTCCTGGAGCGCGTCGTAACCCCTGCGGAGCTTCCGTTCCGCGGCCACCGGGTCGCCCGCGAGCAGTTCGACCATGGCGGCCTGGTGCGATATTGCCGAGCTCAGCGTGAGCCCCAGGTCCTCGAAGGCGGCCTCGCTTGCGGCGAGCAGCTCGCGCGCCTCCGCGAAGCGGCCCTGCATCGCGTGCAGGCCCGCGAGCGGCTGGAGCACGTCCGCCACCGCCGGGAGGTTCCCGTCGACCTCGGCGCGGATCGCCTCGCAGCGCCGGATTCCCTCGGACGCGGTCGCGGGTCCGAAGAACATCGCTGACGCGATCCAGAGCAGGGTCTCGATCCGCTCATGCTCGGCCTCCGCGCGCGAGGCGTGCTCGACCGCGTCCTCCCAGGCCGCGGTCGCGGCCTCGGCCCGCCCGGCCAGCCAGTGGCCCCACGCACGCAGGCGAAGCGCCGCCGACATCCCCTGCTCGTCCTCCGCCCGGGCGAACACAGGGAGCGCCTGGTCCACGACGGTCTCCGTCTCGGCCGAGCCGGCCGACTCCCCGCGCAAGATGCGGAGGAACTGCCGCTGGACGCCCGTGTGGGCGGCGGAGCGCTCATCGGCGGCGGCCTCGGCTGCCGCGCCCGCACCGCCGAGCACCTCCTCGGCTCGCTCGAGCCGCCCGGTCTCGATCAGGGCGGCGCCGAGCTCCGGGAGCAGCGCGGCGCGCCGGGCCTCGTCACCAGCGGCGAGCGCCGCCGCGCGCTCCAGCAGGCCGACGGCCGCCCCGGTGTCGCCGCGCGCGAGGGCGCGGCGGCCCGCGGAGGTGAGCCGCTCCGCCGCGCGCGTGGCGAGGTCGCGAGCGCCGTCGGCCGGCGGGCCCACCTCGGCCACGTAGCGGTGCGCCTGCTCGAGGTGGTAGCCGAGGATCTCCTCGGTCTCCGTGAGCCACTCGCCGCCGGTCTGCTCGATCCAGTCCGCGAAGCGCTCGTGAAGCTCGGCGCGCGTCTCCTTGGTCAGCGACTCGTACGCCGCGTCGCGGATCAGGATGTGCCTGAACCGATACGCGTCCTCGTCGTGGGGGGCGGTGCGGTCGGGCCGGATCAGGTCGCGCCGGACGAGGCCGGTGAGGCAGCGGTCCACCACGTGCTCGAGCGACACCGGCGCGAGTTCCCGCGCGGTGTCGCGGTGGAACGAGCTGCCGGCGACCGCCAGCCGAGCCAGAAGGGCGCGCTCGTCATCGGGAAGCTGCTCGAGCCGCGCAGCGAGCAGCGCCTGGATCGTCGGCGGGACCGGCATGCGGCCGCCGTCGCCGCCGATCGCCCACGTGTCGCCCTCGCGGCGAAGCCGTCCGTCGTCGATCAGCATCGAGAGGAGCTCCTCGGCATAGAGCGGGTTCCCCTCGCACGCCTTGGCGAGGCGGTCAGCCGTCTCCTCCGGGAGCGTGCCCTGGGTCAGCAGGTTTGCCACCAACTCACGCGTGTCCTCGTGGCCGAGGGCGTCGAGGTGGATCGACGCCGCGTGCAGCTTGCCGCCGCCCCAGCCGGGCCGGGCGTCGAGGAGCTCGGGTCGGGCCATGCACAGCAGGACCATCGGAGCGTCGCGCGCGAGATCGGCCACGTGCTCCACGAGGTCGAGGAACGTGGGCTCGGCCCACTGGAGGTCGTCGAGGAGGACCACGAGCGGCCGGCGGCGCGCCGCGGCCTCGAGTACCCGCCGGCTCGCCCAGAAGATCTTCTCGTTGGTCGCGCCTCGCGGGCCGCCCGCGCCGACGGCCTCGGACACGACCTGCTCGATCGTATCCGCCTTGGGGTCGTCGGCGACCTGAGCCGCGACAGGCTCAGGAAGGTCGCGAACCACCTCGGCCAGCGGCCAGAAGGTGATGCCCTCGCCATAGGGAAGGCAGCGCCCGCGCGCCACCGTCGCGGCACCGTCGAGCCCGGCGGCGAACTCGTCCACGAGGCGTGACTTCCCGACCCCCGCC
>DASQTS010000194.1:0-2045 GCA_035641775.1 Thermoleophilaceae bacterium | reverse complement strand
AGGCGCCCCACCATCTCGAGGTTCTCGAAGCCGGTCAGGTTTTCGTCCACGGCGGCGTACTGGCCGGCGAGGCCGATCTGCGAGCGCAGGGCCGCGGCGTCCCTCACGACGTCGAGGCCGGCCACGCGCGCGCTGCCCTCGTCGGGCGGCAGCAGTGTCGTGAGGATCCGGACCGCGGTCGTCTTGCCGGCCCCGTTCGGGCCAAGCAGCCCGAGGATCGTGCCGGGCGGTGCGCTCAGGTCGATGCCGTCGAGCGCCTGGACGTCCCCGAACGACTTGCGGAGCCCCTCTGCCTGAATTGCCGCGTCGGCCACACGCGGGCACTTTATGCATCCTCGATGATGCGGATATGGCTCGCGTGAACCTCGCTAACGCAACCTTCAAATACGACTCAGAGGACCCGGAGGGCTTCCGCGCCGGCATGGCCAGGTTCGGCCCGGACATGGGCGCGGAGATCACCGGCGCGTCGCTCTACGAGCTCCCTCCGGGCGAGCTGCTCTGTCCGTACCACTACGAGTACGGCGAGGAGGAGTGGCTGCTGGTGATCTCGGGGCGGCCGTTCGTCCGCACGCCCGACGGCACGGACGAGCTGGAGCCACTCGACCTCATGTTCTTCAAGCGCGGCGCGGAGGGTGCGCACCAGGTGGGCAACCGCGGCGACGAGCCCGCGAAGGTGCTGATGTGGTCGAACGTCCTGTGGCCCACCGGCACCGCGTACCCCGACAGCGACAAGGTCGGGCTGTGGCTCGCGCCGGGAGACTCGCTGATGGTCGAGCGCTCGTCCGGGGTGGACTACTACCAGGGCGAGTCGCGGTAGTCAGACGCCACGCGCTTCGTGCCCTCAAGCAGGCCGGCCCGCAGCCACGGGCTCATGGCCGGCCCGGATGACGCCGGCGCGGGCGCCGTGTCGCGCATGAACTGCTCGATCGCCGCGGCAATCGCGGCGGCCTCCTCGGGCGAGGCCGGCTGGCGGACCTCGATACGGGGCCGCGCCGGGCTCTGCTTGCCGTTTCGGCTCACGGGCGGGATAGCGTAAAGCCCGTGGCCGAGCTCCTCGTCTTCCCCCAGCAGGCCGTGCTCCGTGCGATCGAGCCGGACGAGGCGATCGAGCGCGTTCGCGACGGCTTCGTGGAGTACGCCGGCAACGAGTGGCAGATGCCGCCGAAGGTCTATCTCGACGCCTCGCCGAACGGGGACTTCCGCGCGATGCCGGCCAAGGGAGCGGGGCTCGCGATCCTGAAGTGGGTCACTTCGTTCCCGGGCAACCCGGAGGCCGGGCTGCCGGTCGTGATGGGGATGATCTGCGTCTCGTCGGCGGTCGACGGCGAGCCGCTCGCGCTGGTCGACGTGCGCGCCGTGACCGCCCTTCGGACGGGGGCCGTCGCGGCCATCGCGGCGCAGGAGCTCGCTCGCGAGAACGCGCGCACGGTTGGCATCGTCGGCTGCGGCCTGCACGGGACCTGGGCCGCCCGCTGCCTCGCGGCCGCCGAGTACGGGCCGGGGGTCTGCTTCGACCCCGACCCGGAGCGGGCCGGGCGGCTCGCGGGCGAGCTCGGCTGGGAGGCCGGGGCGCGCGAGGACGCCCTGGCGTGCGACGTGGTGACGTGCGTGACGCCGGGCAACGAGCCAGTGATCCGCGAGGCCGACCTGCGGCCGGGCATGCACCTCAACATGCTCGGCGCCGACGGGCCGGGGAAGGCCGAGGCCGAGCCGCAGGCGGTGGCCCGTTGCGAGCTGTTCTGCGACGAATGGGCGCAGGCGAGCCACGGGGGCGAGCTCACGGGCGCGGTCGAGGCGGGCCTCGTGAAGCGAGAGCAGGTTGCCGAGCTCGGCGCTGTCCTCACCGGCTCCCACCCGGGGCGCTCCGCCACGGATCGGGTTACGCTGTTCGACTCCACAGGCTTGGCGATCCAGGACCTCGCCCTCTGCCTCGCGCTTCTCGAAGCGCACCGCGCGGGGCGTGTGCGTGCCGACACCGTCCGGCTCTAGCTTCCGACTCCCCCAAGGGCCATGCGCAAACTGATTCTCATCCTGCTCGTCCTGTC
>DASQTS010000193.1:0-5550 GCA_035641775.1 Thermoleophilaceae bacterium | reverse complement strand
GCCACGGCATGAGGCGCTAGCCTTCGCGCCCATGCGCATGAGGCAGTCACTCGCGCAGTTCGAGGAGGCCTTCCGGGAGGAAGCGGCCGAGTCGATCGTGCGCAGGGAGCGACTCCGGAAGGAGGCCGCTCAGCGTTCCCGCGTACGGCGGGTCGAGCGCACGCGGAAGCAGGGCTCGCTCCGCTTCACCTTCCTGGCGCTCTCGATCGTCGTGACCGCCGTCATCGTGACGATCGTCATGTTCGAGACACTGGCCATGCTGGCGGGCTAGCGGACAACTCCTCGTCGTCCTCCTCGCCCTCCTGGATCTCGACGTACACCTCGCGCCGGAAGATCGGGACCGCACGCGGCGCCTCGATCCCTATTCGGACCTTCTCGCCCATGACGGCAAGCACCGATATCTCGATGTCGTCGCCGATCATGATGCTCTGGTTGCTCTTGCGCGTGAGAACGAGCACGCTCCTGCCTTTCCCCTGCCGAAGGAATAGGCCACCAATAAAGCAGCCCGGAGGGTGTGGTGCAATGGGCAACCGTTCGGGGGCGGAAACGACGTCGATTTGGGTGGCCGGGTTGGTAGTGTCCGCCGCCGCTTGGCACGTAGATCGCTGAAGCCGCAGCTGAACCAGATCCGCACCTGGGTGCGCCAGGGCCGAACCGACGCCTGGATCGCCCATCAGCTTGACGCCTCGGTCGGCGATATCCGCTCCTTCAAGCGCGAGCACGAGCTCGCGCCCGAGGCCACCGAGGGGGAGGCATTCGTGCCGGGCGCCGAGGCAGACGAGCCGGATCTGCGAGCCGAGGACGACGCGCTCGTCGCCGAGGCGCTCGAGGCAGAGCGCCAGGCCGCCGAGGATGCGGCCGACATCGAGACGGCGGATACGGATGCGGACGGAGACGAGGATGGCGACGGCGACGACAGGCCGAAGCGCCGCCGCCGCGGCCGTCGCGGCGGTCGCGGGCGCCCCCGCGCGGACAAGCCGAGGGCACTCGAAGGCACGTTCGACCACGGTGAGGAGGGCTACGGGCTCTGGCTCGACCCGGCCGTGCAGGACGACGCGACCTACGCCGAGCACTGGGCCGGGCACCGGCCCGTGACGGTGACGATCGAGCCCGACCGGATCGTGATCAGCCGCGCCGGCGACGACGCGGGCGATTCCGGCGAAGACGACTGAGGAAGCGGGACGCTAGCCTCGCCCGCCATGGCGTACGCGCTGGAGAACGCGCTCTATCAGTGGCGCGAAGGGGAGCGACGGATCGCGGACAAGCCGGACGTCGTGCAGGCCGACCTCGACGAGGCGGCCGAGGCCGTGGTCGAGGAGCTCCGCCGCCGGCTCGGCTCCAGCTTCGTGGTCGACGAACTGGCGGACCTCTACGGCCGCGACACCGACTGGGCACTCGAGCTGGCCCGCCGCCACGGCGCCGGGACCGACGCCGCCGCGGTCGTTGACGCCGCCTTCGCGCGCTACGTGCGCGAGGCGAAGGACTACGCGGGCGGCCGCCCGCGCGAGACGCACGAGAAGCCGTAGGGCGCAAGCGCCGGGCGGTGCCCGGCGCGCAGCGATGGCTTCCGGAGGAGTTCAGGACGGGGCGGCGAAGGCCGACCCGTGCGCCGTCGTTCAGGAATCCGGTGGGACAGGGTCGGGCGTGTGGCCCTGCTCTCCACGCTGGTCGTGATCGTCCTGTCCTATGCCTCCCCGGCGCGGCAGTGGATCAAGCAATCCGGCACGGCGAGCCACCAGGCTGAGGAGCTCGGCGCCCTCAAGAGTGAGAAGCAGAAGCTCGACCGGCGCCTGCGCGCCCTGCGCGACCCCGGCGCGCTCGAGCGCGAGGCCCGGCGGCTCGGCATGGTGCGCGTGGGCGAGCGCTCCTACGTAATCGAGAACTTGCCGTAGGTCGCGTCCGCGCCGAGCGCCTCCTCGATCCGCAGCAACTGGTTGTACTTCGCCACGCGGTCGGAGCGTGAGGGCGCGCCGGTCTTGATCTGGCCGCAGCCGGTGGCCACGGCGAGGTCGGCGATCGTCGTGTCCTCGGTTTCGCCGGAGCGGTGCGACATCACCGCCGTGTAGCCGGCCTCCTCGGCCATCCGGATCGCCGCAAGCGTCTCGGTGAGCGTCCCGATCTGATTGACCTTGATGAGGATGGAGTTGGCGGCGCCCTCCCGGATTCCTTGTCCGAGGCGCTCGGTGTTGGTCACGAAGAGGTCGTCGCCGACGAGCTGCACGCGATCGCCGAGCTTCTCCGTGAGCAGCTGCCACCCGCTCCAGTCCTCTTCGTCGAGCCCGTCCTCGATCGAGACGATCGGGTAGCGGCCGGCCATCTCGGCCCAGTAGTCGACCATCTCCTCGGACGAGAGCGTGCGACCCTCGTGCTCCAGGACATAGGAGCCGGCATCAAAGATCTCGCTGGTCGCCGGGTCGAGCGCGATCGCCACCTCGTTGCCGGGCGTGTGGCCGGCGGCCTCGATGCCCTCGATCAGCATCTGCAGCGCGGCCTCGTTCGACTCGAGGTCCGGCGCGAAGCCGCCCTCGTCGCCCACGGCCGTCGCGAGCCCGCGGTCGTGGAGCGTCTTCTTGAGCGCGTGAAAGACCCCGACTCCGGTCTGGAGGCCCTCTGCGAAGCTCTCCGCCCCGACCGGGAAGATCATGAACTCCTGGAAGTCCACCTTGTTGTCGGCGTGCGCGCCCCCGTTCAGGACGTTCATCATCGGCACCGGCAGCACGTGGGCAGCCTCGCCGCCGAGGTAGCGCCACAGCGGCATGCCGGCCTCGGCCGCAGCCGCCCTGGCGGCGGCCAGCGACACGCCGAGGATCGCGTTCGCGCCGAGCCGCGCCTTGTTCGGGGTGCCGTCCAGGTCGATCATGGCGCGGTCGAGCGCCTCCTGGTCCGCGGGGTCGAGCCCGCGCACCGCCTCGGCGAGCTCGCCGTTCACGTTGGCGACCGCTTGCGTGACGCCCTTGCCGGCCCAGGCGCCTCCGCCGTCGCGGAGCTCCACCGCCTCGAACTCGCCCGTCGAGGCGCCGGAGGGCACGGCGGCGCGGCCGGCGGCGCCGGACTCCAGCAGCACGTCCACCTCGATCGTTGGGTTTCCCCTGGAGTCCAGGATCTGGCGCCCGTGGACCTGCTCGATGCCGCTCACTCTGCCTCCACCCCCTGCCTGTAGTCGTCCGCCGCCCGGCGCAGCGCCAGCTCCGGATCCTGTCCCGCGTCCAGCGCGCTCTTCACCGCGGCGAGCAGCGGGTCGGCAGGCGGGGTGTCATAGCCCGCGTCGGCCGCCCTCTTCAGGATCTTCTTCGCGTACAGCGTCGACGGAAGCGTCTCGGGGATATCGCCGAAGATCGCGCCGCCGCGCTCGTCGTCGCGCTTGATCTGGTTCCAGTTGCGCACCACGTCGCCGGCGGTCTCCGCGGCTCGATCGCCAAAGACGTGCGGGTGGCGGCGGATCAGCTTCTGGCGGCAGTGCTCGGCCACCTCGGTCAACGAGCCCTGCCCGCGCTCCTCGAGCAGGAGCGCTAGGAAGTACACCTGGAAGAGCACGTCGCCGAGCTCGTCGACCAGCTTGGCGTCGTCGCCCGAGTGCGCGGCATCCGCCAGCTCGTAGGCCTCCTCGACCGTGTGGGGCACGATCGAGCGCTCGTCCTGCTCCCGGTCCCAGGGACACTCCCTGCGGAGCCGGCGGGTGATCTCATCCAGCCGCGCGAGCGCGGCCGAGAGATCCGTCGCCGTCACTAGGGCTGCGGGTTCTCCGGCGTGGGCGCGGGCTGGGCCGGCTGCTGCTGGCCGCCCGGGTTGCCGCCGGAGGCGGGACCGGTATTCGTGTCCTCCTTCGGAGCGTTCTTGCACTCCGCCACCCGGTAGTCGCTCGCGCAATCCGTCTCGTCCTTGTAGCTCTCGCGGAAGTCCTTGACGAACGCGTCCAGCGCCTTCTGCTCACGCTGCGAGCGCAGCAGGTTGCGAATGGTGTCCTTCGACTGCTCGAGCGTCTGCTGCGAGGCCTTCGTGACCTTCTCGACCTCGAACACGTACCAGCCGAACTGCGTCTTCACGGGCCCCTCGATCTGGCCCCTCTTGGCCGAGAAGATCGCCTCGTCGAATGCCTTCTCCTGCTGGCCCTCGGAGACCGCGGGCAGGAGGCCGTTCTGGGACTTGGAGGCCTCGTCGATCGAGTACTGCTTCACGACTCGCTTGAAGGGCTGGCCCGAGTCGAGCGCGCGCTTCGCCTGCCGCGCCTTGGCCTCGGTCTTCGTGAGCACGACGCGCAGGTCGCGGCGCTCCGGCTGGGCGAATCGCTTCTTGTTCTTCTCGTAGTAGGACTCGATGTCCTCGTCCGAGACCTTCTTCGCGTCCTCGGTGACCTTCTTCACCAGCTTCTCCTGGAGCTGGTTGAGCCGGACCCGGAAGAGCACGTCCTGCTCGGTCATGCCGGAGCTGGCGAGGTAGTCCTCGTACTGCTTGTCATTCTGGAAGGCCTGCTTCTTCTGGTCCTCGAGCGCCTTCTTCAGCTCGGCGTCCTTGACCTCGATCCCCTGCTCATCGGCCTCCTGCTGCATCCACTCGGCCTGGATCAGGAACTGCATGACCTCGCGCTTGACGTTGTCGAACTCCGTCTTGCACTGCTTCTTCAGCTGGGCGTCCGAGGGTCGGGTCTGGCCCTTCGCGACCGGCGTCTTCTTCTTCGCGGCGACGCACTTCTTGAAGTCCGGCGGGTCCGGCACCGCGGCGGCGCCGGCCTGGCCCTGGCCCTTCACGGCGATGGCGAGCCACTTGTCGAACTCGTCCTGGCTGATGGTCGACTCGCCCACCTTGGCGACCGCTCCCGCGGGCACGTCGTTGCCGCAGCCGGCGAGGACGCCGATGCCGAGAGCGGCCGCGGCGAAGATGAGCAGTGACTTATTGAATGCGCGTCTCATGGCCAAGCGGCGGCGAAGGGTAGCGAACGAAAATTCAGTGTTCGGGAGGTTCCGTCGCGACCTCGAGAATCGTCTCGGCGGCGGTAACGACGGCCCGGAAACGCTCTGACGGCTCCTCCGGCAGGCGCACGCGCACGGTCTCCCTGCCCGACTCGTACATCGCCTCCGGCACCCGTTGCCGTAGCGCCTTCGCGCCGCGCGAGTCGAGCTCGATCGGCGTCACGGACAGACGCCCGCCGGCGAAGTCGACCGAGCGCGCGCCGGCGCGCCCCAGCTTGATGCGCGCGTCCTGAAGCCGGATCAGGTTGTCGAGCGGCTCAGGGATCGGCCCGAAGCGGTCGGCCAACTCCTCGCGGAGCATGATCAGCTGGGCGATCTCGCGCGCGCCAGCCACGCGCCGGTGGATCTCGATCTTCGCGGCCTCGTAGGGCACGTAGTCACCCGGCACGTACGCGTCCACCGGGAGGTCCATGCGCACCGGCTCGGCGGTCTCCTCCGCGGCGTCGCCCGCGAGGAGGCGGACGGCCTCGTCGATCATCCCCACGTAGAGCTCGAAGCCCACGGCCGCCACGTGGCCGGACTGCTCGTCGCCGAGCAGGTTGCCGGCGCCGCGGATCTCCAGGTCGCGCATCGCGATCTTGAA
>DASQTS010000192.1:0-9163 GCA_035641775.1 Thermoleophilaceae bacterium | reverse complement strand
TTCCTCATGGGCGATGCGACCAACACCGTCGCCGCCAAGCTCCCCGACGCGAAGTTCGCGATCGTGGACTTCTCCGCCGCGGCGCTGAAGGACAAGCCGAAGAACGTCGAGGGGCTGCTCTTCAAGGAGCAGGAGGCCGGCTACCTCGCCGGGTACCTCGCGGGGCTGTGGGCCAAGGACAACAAGGCCGAGGCGGTCTCCACCGTCGGCGGCCAGAAGATCCCGCCGGTGGACCACTACATCGCGGGCTTCCAAGCGGGCGCCAAGAAGGCGTTCCCCGGCGTCAAGACGCTGAACGGCTACTCGCAGGACTTCGTCGACCAGGCGAAGTGCAAGGAGATCGCGCTCAACCAGATCGCCCAGGGCTCGAAGGTCGTCTTCCAGGTGGCCGGCCAGTGCGGCCTCGGAGCGCTCGACGCGGCGAAGGCCGAGGGCGTCCAGGGCATCGGCGTGGACGCCGACCAGGGCTACCTCGGCGAGCACATCATGACCTCGGCCCTGAAGAAGGTCGACGTCGCGGTGTTCAACGCCATCAAGCGCGCCCAGGAGGGCTCCACGAAGGGTGGGTCGGACGTGATCGCCAGCGTGGAGAACGGCGGCGTCGGGATCGGCAAGATCGGCCCGGCCGGCGAAAAGTACGCGGACCAGATCCAGGAGCTTCAGGACCAGATCGCCTCAGGCGAGATCGCGGACATTCCCGACACGGTCAAGTAGCCAGGAGTGCAGGCCGAAGCTCCCGCCCTCGAGCTACGCGGTATCACGAAGAGGTTCGGTCCCGTCGTCGCGAACGACGGGATCGACTTCGACCTGCGCCCGGGTGAGGTCCATGCGCTACTCGGGGAGAACGGGGCCGGGAAGTCGACGCTGATGTCGATCCTCTACGGGCTCTACAGCCCGGACGAGGGCGAGATCCGCGTCAATGGAGAGCCGGTGGAGGTCGACTCGCCGTCGCGGGCGATCGAGCTCGGCATCGGCATGGTCCACCAGCATTTCATGCTCGTGCCGGTGATGACCGTGACCGAGAACATCGTGCTCGGGGAGGAGCCGAAGCGCGGCATGCTGCTCGACGTGCGCGAGGGCGCGCGCAAGGTGAAGGAGCTGTCCGACCGCTACGGCCTGGCGGTCGACCCGGACGCTGTCATCGAGCAGGTGTCGGTCGGCATGCAGCAGCGGGTGGAGATCCTGAAGACGCTCTACCGCGATGCGCGCATCCTGATCCTCGACGAGCCGACGGCCGTGCTCACCGCGCAGGAGGCCAACGAGCTGTTCGAGGTGCTGCGGACGCTGAAGGAGGACGGCGTCTCCATCGTCTTCATAAGCCACAAGCTGAACGAGGTGCTCGCGATCTCCGACCGCGTGACGGTTCTGCGCCGCGGCGAGAAGATCGACACCGTCCCCACCGAGGGCGCCACGGAGGAGAGCCTCGCGCGGCTGATGGTGGGTCGAGACGTGCTGCTGCGCGTCGAGAAGGAGCAGGCGAAGCCGGGCAGGCCGGTGCTCGAGGTCGAGGACCTGCACGTGCGCGACGAGCGCGGGCTCGAGGCGGTCAAGGGCGTTTCGCTCGAGGTCCGCGAGGGCGAGATCGTGGCGATCGCGGGCGTGGACGGAAACGGCCAGCTCGAGCTGGTCCAGACGATCGCCGGCGTGCGGGCGCCGGAAGCGGGGCGCGTGACGATCGACGGCCGAGACGTGTCCGAGCTCGGCGTGCGCGGGAAGACCGATGCCGGGGTGGCGCACATCCCGGAGGACCGCCAGCTCTGCGGGCTCGTGCTCGACTTCACGCTCGCCGAGAACCTCGCGCTGCGCGAGTACCGCGAGCAGCCGATCTCGAACCACGGCCTGCTCTCGATCGGCCAGATGAGGGCACGGGCCCGCACGCTGCTCGGCGAGTACGACGTGCGTGGCGGCACCCCGGATACGCTCGCGAGTTCGCTGTCCGGCGGCAACCAGCAGAAGGTGGCGGTGGCTCGTGAGATAGCGAGCAACCCGCGGCTCCTGATCGCCCACCAGCCCACGCGCGGGCTGGACGTGGGGGCGATCGAGTTCGTGCACGGTCGCCTGCTCAACGAGCGCGCGAACGGCCGCGGCGTGCTGCTCGTCTCCCTCGAGTTCGAGGAGGTCCGCGCCCTGGCGGACCGGATCCTCGTGATTTACGAGGGCCAGATCGTCGGCGAGTTCCCGCCCGACGTGTCCGAGGAGGAACTCGGGGTGGCGATGACCGGCGGCGGCGGCCGCGGCCAGGCGGCCGCGTGAGCCCGGCCGATGAGCCCGCTGCGGTAGCCGCGGCGACACCCGCCTCGCGGCTCGCGGCCTACGTCCGCGGCGGCGGCGTGATCGTCCCGCTGCTCACGACCTTCCTGGCGTTCCTCGCGGGCGGGCTCGTGATGCTGGTGACGGGCAGCGACCCGATCGCAACCTACGAGGCGATCTGGAAGGGCACCGGGCTCCAGTGGCTGTTCCCGTGGACCACGGGCGACGAGCGCGAGCTGGCCGCCGTGAACCTCCAGCAGACGCTGATCATCACGACGCCGCTGATCCTCACCGGTCTCGCCGTGGCATTCGCCTTCCGCGCGGGACTCTTCAACATCGGCGGGAACGGCCAGTTCATCGTCGGCGCGATCGCCGCCGTCTGGGTCGGCTCGTCCTTCGCGGACCTGCCCTCCCTTCTGCACATCGTGCTCGCGATCCTCGCCGCCTGCGCGGCCGGGGCCTTCTGGGGCGCGATCGCCGGCGTCCTCAAGGCTGCGACCGGGGCGCACGAGGTGATCACCACGATCATGCTCAACTGGATCGCCCTCTGGATCGGCGTGTGGCTGTTCTACCTCGGCGGCCCGCTCCAGACCTCGCGCGATCCCAACTTGCCGGTCTCCGAGGACGTCGTCGAGGGCGCCAAGCTGCCGGTCTTTTGGGGCGACCCGATCCTCCAGGGCCTCCACGTCGGGATCTTCATCGCGCTCGCCGCGGTGGTCGTCTTCTGGTTCCTCCTGAACCGCTCGACCGTCGGCTACGAGGTGCGCGCCGTGGGCTTCAACCCCGAGGCCGCGCGCTACAGCGGGATGAACGTCGGCAAGAACTACATCCTCGTCATGGCCGTCTGCGGCCTGTTCGCCGGCCTCGCGGGGTCCATGGACGTGCTCGGGTGGCAGTTCCGGATCGCGACGAACGACATCCAGATCCAGCTCATCGGGTTCTTCGGGATAGCCGTTGCTCTGCTCGGGCGCAACACGGCGGTGGGGACGGTGGCGGCCGCACTGTTGTTCGGGGCGCTGATCAGCGGCACGTCGCAGCGCAACCTGGATCCGACCGTCTTCGAGCCCTCGCTCGCGTCGAACCTGACCTTCATCATCCAGGGGCTCGTGATCCTGATCGTGAGCGCCGACGTGATCGTGCTCGGACTCATGGCGAGGGCGCGTGGGCTGATCGGGCGCCGGCGTCCGCGCGGGGCGGCCGCGGAGGGTGAGCCGTGAGCGCGTCGGTAGCGGCGGCCTCGCGGGTGGCCGTATCGGCGCGCGCGGCGGCCTGGGTGGGGATCGGCCTCGGAGCGGTGGCCTGGTACCTCACGCTGCCGCCGATCCTGCTCCGGTCGGCGATTCCGTCCATCCTGCTCGCCGCGGCGGGCGTCGCGGCCGGCGTCTACGCGATCCGCGAGGGCGAGCGGCGGATGGGGTGGATCGCGGTGGTGGTGGCGATCCTCGGCGCCATCGGTGCGCTGGTAGCGACCCAATCGGGCGAGGGCAACCTCGACCGCGTCTTCGTCTGGTCCGCGCTGTTCGCCGCCATGTTGCGCTTCGCCACGCCGCTGATCTTCGCGGCGATGGGCGGCATCCTCTCGGAGCGCAGCGGCGTCATCAACATCGGGCTCGAGGGCATGATGCTGATGGGCGCCTTCTTCGGGATCTTCGGAGCGGACATCACCGGGTCGTGGTTCCTGGGGATCGTCGTGGGCGTGGCGTCGGGCGCGCTGCTCGCGGTCGTCCACGCCGTCGTCTCGATCCACCTGCGGGCGGACCAGGTGGTGAGCGGCACGGCGATCAACATCCTCGCTCTCGGCATCACGGGCTACGTGTTCATCTACCACTACGGGGACGAGGGCACCCCCGGGAACGTGCCGCGCGTGCCGAACCTGACGCTGCCGCTGATCGAGGACATCCCGTTCGTAGGGGACGCGATCGGTCAGATGAATTGGCTCACCCTGGCCGCCCTGCTGTTCGTGCCGGTCCTCACGCTGTACCTGTTTCGGACGCGCAGCGGGCTTCGGCTGAGGTCGGTCGGCGAGAAGCCGCGCGCCGCCGACAGCGTCGGCCTGCCGGTGATCCGCACGCGCTATCTCGCGGTGGTGGCGTCCGGCGCGCTGTCCGCGCTCGGCGGCGTCTATCTCTCCATCGCCCTGCTTGGGTCCTTCAGCCAGAACATGACCGCGGGGCGCGGCTTCATCGCGCTGGCCGCAGTGATCTTCGGCAGCTGGCGACCCTACGGGGCGTTGGCGGGCGCCCTCTTGTTCGGATTCTCGAGCGCGCTCGCCCGTAGGTTGCCCGAGTTCTCGGAGTCGACGGCCGTGCTCTTCGAGGCGCTGCCGTACGTCCTTACCCTGGTCGTCGTGGCCGGCGTGATCGGCCGCTCCCGACCGCCCGCCGCCATCGGCGTGCCGTACGTGAAGGAGTAGTCCTTGGTCGTATCCAGGCTCATCCTGGCCAGCCCCACCGACGAGCACACCGGACGCCTCAGCGACGAGGTCGAGCTCTACCAGCGCACGTACAACACGCTGCTGCGCTCGAGTGGCGAGACCCACCTACGCGTGCTCGAGCCCGCCCATCGTGCGATGGGGTCGAGCCTTCACCCGCTGGCCGACAGCGACGACCCGGACCTCGGCGCGTTCCTGTACGCGATCCGGCGCATGCCCGACTCGATGGCCGACGGCGCACAGCTCGTGATCATGGGCCAGGAGGCGGAGGTCTTCGCCAAGAACGGCATCCACATCGCGGAGTGGGACGAGCGGGACGCCGCGGCCCGGCGGCGTCGGTGGCACGACGCGGGCGACGGCACGCATGCGGTGCTGCTCGCGAGCGCGTCGGACGTGGACGACCTGATCCCGACGCTGGTGGCGTTCCAGATCGAGTGGAACAAGCTGCGCGTGCGTCAGCGCGCGAGTGGCTGGCCACCCGACCACGAGCCCACCCCGGACGAGTGTGCGGAGGCGCTCGGCGGGACGAGCGAGGACTGGAGCCGCCTGTGCGAGAGCTGGGGCGAGCGCTTCGGCGAGCGGCTGCGCCTTATCGCAAGCCGGCGGATGAACCTGCGCGTGCGGATGCTGGGCGGGTCGCAGGTGGGCTACGCGCGGATGACGCGGCGCTGGTGGACGCCGGTGCACGGCGCGCTGGCAAAGCAGGACCTGCTGGGCCGGCCGCTCTACTTCGTCAGCTCCAACACGCACAGCCTCGTGAACATCGCGACCGGCGTTGCGCGAGAGCGCGAGGACGTCCTGGTGAAGTTCGTGGAGCAGTTTCCGGAGGACGACATCCTGCGCGACGAGCTCGACGCGTTCCGCGAACGCCGTACGGAGGGCTCCTGGGAGAACTTCCTCTACTTCGTCGCGCGGCTTTATTTCGACTTGCACGGCGAGGAGGGCCGGGCCGCCCGGCGGCGCTCAGAGGCCGAGTGCGGCGTGTCGCACATCCGCAGCACCACGGCGCTGCGCGTTCCGGCGCAGATCATCCCGCTGGCGAAGCTGCGACGTGAGCGCATGGACCCGCGCCTCGGGGACGTCGACGCCGACGCGCTGGCGGAGGCGGAGGGCGTGATCGTGAACATCGACTATCCGCTCGGCGTCGCCGCCTACAACATCCTGCGCGAGGTGGCCGTGGACAGCTCGACCCTGCGCGGCGTGTACATACTCGGCAAGGCGGCGACGCTCAACGCGGCCGTGGGCGACGTCATGCTCTCCACCGTCGTCCACGACGAGCACTCCGGCTCCACCTACTGGCTCGACAACGCCTTCAGCGTGGACGACATCTCGCCGTACCTGCGCTTCGGCAGCGGCCTCGACAACCAGCGCGCGGTCACGGTGAAGAGCACATTCCTGCAGAACCGCTCGTACCTCGACTTCTACTACCGGGAGGCGTTCACGGTCGTGGAGATGGAGGCCGGCCCGTTCTGCAACGCGATGTACGAGATCGCGGACGCCGACCGCCACCCGGTGAACGAGGCGGTGAACTTCTCGAAGCTGCCGATCGACTTCGGGATCATCCACTACGCCTCCGACACCCCCTACACCCAGGCGCGCACGCTCGGGGCGCGGGGCCTGAGCTACTACGGCATGGACTCCACATATGCCTCGTCCCTGGCGATCCTGCGCCGCATACTGCGCCTGGAGGG
The DNA here is from genome assembly GCA_035641775.1 of Thermoleophilaceae bacterium. Taxonomy (GTDB): domain Bacteria; phylum Actinomycetota; class Thermoleophilia; order Solirubrobacterales; family Thermoleophilaceae; genus JACVRW01. The sequence continues at coordinate 2,791 of DASQTS010000192.1, read as the reverse complement.
CGCGCTCGACTAGACGTCCGCATCAACTGGCTCGACGCGCCCGGGGGCACCGGGTAGGCGGGGCATTCGGCTGATGCCTTCCATCACGCAGCAGAAGCGCCGCCCGTAGAGTGACCTGAATCGAGCTGAAGCGGTCAGCAGTGAGGGTCGCGTGCGCCGCGCTCGCCGCGCTCATGCCTGCGTGCGGTGGTGACGGCGAAACGGGCCAAACCGCCGAGCGGGACGCCGCCAACCTGACCATCCGGTTCACGCATCCGCGCGAGCACACCGTGCGCTACCGCTGCGCCCGATGCGATCCGCGCAGGCTCTCGGCCCTCGCGTCGGCGCTCCGCGACAGCGCTCGTCGCGATCGCGCGTGCACGGAGCTGTACGGGGGCCCACACCGGGCTTTCGTGACCGGGACGCTCCGCGGTGAGAGGGTCTCCGCGCGCTTCTCGCGCGTCGACGGATGCGCGATCGCCGCCTACGACTCGCTGCTGAGGGCGCTGGGCCGGCCGCCGGCGCTTGACGACACGAGGAGCGCCGACCCCGGCCGGGTTGCGGTGCCCGAGACCGACAGCACCCCGCCCATGGCGAGGATCGTGCTCGCGAGCGCCGGCGACGGACGATCGCTCGCGGAGGCGTCGCAGCCGCCCGGCCATGCCGTCGCCGAGACGGTCGAGCTCCCGGAGGCCCGGTTACGAGGCACCGGAGTGGCGGTGGACAGCGACGGCGGCGTCGCGAGGGTTCGCGTCTCCATACGGGAGCGCATCACATGCCGCCCGGCGGACGCGGCGCCGGTCGTGCGCCGGCGCACGCGCTACTTCCCTCCACCCCAGATCGAGCGCATCCGATCGACTCCAGGAACCCGCCTCCCGGCCACCCGAACGCGCTCTCTCCCGCTGGAGCTCGCCGTTGGGCGCTGCGGGGCGAACCCGCCGGGCGTGGAGATTCACGGCGAGCTATGGGGCGAGGCGATCAACGGCTCGGGGCTTGAGGCGGTAACGCCCCACATCCGCTTCGTGTACCGGCAGGGCTAGGCGCCGACGGGGTGCCAGGCGGTCTTGAGCTCAGTGACCGCCTCGAGCCGGCTGAGCGGGTCGGCGGTGGCCTCCGCGTAGGAGGCGGCAGCTCCCGCGTGCAGGACGCGCGTGACGGACTCGGAGGCGAGCTTGTCGAGCTCCGCGCCGAGCTCCGGGTCACCGGAGGCGTCGATGATCGCGTTCAGCGCGTGATGGCCAGCGAGCGCGGGGGCGAGCTCGGCCCGGCGGCCTGAGAGCAGGTTCACAACGCCGGCCGGAACGTCGGCGATGCCCATAACCTCGCCGAGGTCGAGCCCCGGGAGCGGCTCGGCGTCGGAAAGCACGGCCACGGCCGTGTTGCCCGCCGCGAGCGCGGGGGCGAGCTCGGCCACGAGCCCGAGCAGCGGCGGCGTGTCCGGCGCGATCACGCCCACCACGCCGGTGGGCTCGGGCACCGAGAACGACAGGAACGGCGCCGCGACCGGGTTGATGCCACCGAGGACGGGCTGGAGCTTGTCGGTCCAGCCCGCGTAGTGCACGAGCACGTCGACGGACGCCTCGACGTCTTCGCGCGGCGCGCCGATGTCCGCGGCACGCGACTCGAGCGCCTCGGCGAAGCGGTAGAGGATCTGGCCGCGGTTGTAGGCGGTGCGAGCCGCCCACGGGGCGCCGGCCTTCCGTGCCGCGGCTACCGCGTCGCGGACGTCCTTGCGCGAGCCGCGCGGAATGTTGAAGTCGCCGGCTCGGTCGTAGCGCCCGGACTCGGAGCGCACGAACCCTCCCCCGATGAACAACTTGTAGGTCTTCCGTACCGACAGGCGTTCGCTCATGCGGCCACCCGCAGGTAGGGCCGCAGCCCGGCCATCCCGCCCTCGCGCCCGAAGCCGCTCTCCTTGTAGCCGCCGAACGCGGCGCTCGGGTCGAAGTGGTTGTAGGTGTTCTGCCACACGACGCCGGCCTGGAGCGCGGCCGCCACCTCGAAGGCCTTCGAGCCCTTGTCGGTCCAGATCCCGGCGGCAAGCCCGTAGGGCGTGGAGTTCGCCTTCTCGATCGCCTCGGCCTGCGTCCGGAACGTGAGCACGGACACCACCGGCCCGAAGATCTCCTCCGCGGCGATTCGGTGAGCGGGCGCGACGTCCGTGAACAGCGTCGGCGCGAACCAGAAGCCGCGGTCGGGCAGCTCGCACACCACGCTGCGGCGCACTGCGCCCTCCTCCTCGCCGCTCGCCACGAGCTCGGTGATCCGTTCGAGCTGCTCGCGCGAGTTGATCGCGCCCACGTCGGTGTTCTTGTCGAGCGGGTCGCCCACGCGCAGCTTCGCCATCCGCGACCAGAGCTTCTCCACGACGGCCCCGACCACGCTCTCCTGGATCAGCAGCCGGGAGCCGGCGCAGCAGACGTGCCCCTGATTGAAGAAGATGCCCTGCACGATCCCCTCGACCGCCTGGTCGAGCGCGGCGTCCTCGAACACGATGTTCGCGGACTTGCCGCCGAGCTCGAGCGTCAGCGGAATGCCGCGGCCGGCGAGCGCCGCCTGGATGTTCTTCCCCACGGCGGTGGACCCCGTGAACGCCACCTTGTCGATGTCCGGCTCGCGGACGAGCGCGGCGCCCGCCGTCCCGTCGCCCGGGACGATCGACACCACCCCCGGCGGCAGCTCCGCCTCCTGGATGATCTCGGCGAGCAGCAGCGCGGTGACCGGCGTGGTCTCGGCCGGCTTCAGCACCGCCGTGTTCCCGCAGGCGAGCGCGGGCGCGAGCTTCCACGCCGCCATCAGAAGCGGGAAGTTC
>DASQTS010000191.1:0-2905 GCA_035641775.1 Thermoleophilaceae bacterium | reverse complement strand
GCCGTTCGCGCGCTGGTCACAGACGATGCACGCGGTGTTGCGGTCGCGCTCGACGGCGAGGTGATTCCGCGCGGGGAATGGGCGACCACGGCGGTCCGCGAGGGCCAGCAGGTGGAGGTCCTCCACGCGGTGCAGGGGGGCTCATGACCTCCTTCGAGATCGCCGGCCGCGCGCTCGAGTCGCGCCTCATCCTCGGCACCGGCGGCTTCCGCAACCTCCAGGTGATGGCGGAGGCGGCGCGTGAGTCGGGCGCAGAGCTGGCCACGGTCGCGATGCGGCGCGTGGACCCCACCGCGCGCGGCTCGCTCGTCGAGGTCCTGGAGGAGGCGGGCCTCGAGGTGCTGCCGAACACGGCGGGCTGCTTCACGGCGCGCGAGGCCGTCACGACCGCGAGGCTCGCGCGCGAGGCGCTCGCCACCGATTGGGTGAAGCTCGAAGTGATCGGCGACGATCGCACGCTCCTGCCCGACCCGGCCGAGCTGCTCGTCGCGGCCGAGGAGCTCGTGGTCGACGGCTTCACCGTGCTCCCATACACGAACGACGACCCGATCCTCGCGCGCCGCCTGGAGGACCTCGGCTGCGCGGCCGTGATGCCGCTCGGCTCGCCGATCGGCAGCGGCATGGGCATCAACAACGCCTACAACCTGCGGCTGATCGTGGAGCAGGCGCGCGTGCCGGTGATCCTCGACGCCGGCGTGGGCACCGCCTCCGACGCCGCGCTCGCCATGGAGGAGGGTTGCGACGCAGTGCTGCTTGCCAGCGCGATCTCGCGCGCGGCCGACCCACCCGCGATGGCCCGCGCGATGCGGAAGGCGATCGAGGCCGGCCGCGAAGCGCGCGACGCCGGCCGCATCCCGCGGCGCACGTACGCCCGCGCCTCCTCTCCTGAAGAGGGGATGGCAGAGCTGGCACCCGACGCGACGTGAGCACCGAGCTCGAGCGTGGCGAGGTCGACGCCCTGGCCGAGCGCTGGCGCGCGGGGTGGAGCGGTGCTGGCTTCGAGAGCTGCTGCACCCCGGATGTGACCTACGAGGACCCCGTGGCGGTGGACCTGCTGCGCGGGGTCGAGTCGCTCGACGCGCACGCGGCCGGGCTGCTCCACGCGTTCCCGGACCTGCGCGTGGAGGGCACGTCGCCGCCGCTCTTCCGAGGATCGCACGCGTGCGTGCCGTGGCGGGCGCTCGGCACGCACCGGGAGGACATCGGCCAGATGCTCCCTGCCACGGACCGCTTCGTGACGATCCACGGGCTCCACTACCTCGAGCTCACGGACGGGGCGGTGCGCCGCGCCCGCGGCTTCTTCGACCTTTACGACGCGGCCACCCAGCTCGGGCTGCTGCCGTCGCGCGGAGGCGTTGGCGAGACCGCGCTACTGATGCTGCGCGGCTTCGGCGTGCGCCGCCGGCCTACTTGACAGTGATCGTGCCGGACATGCCCGGCGCGTGGACATCGCAGACGTACTCGTACTCGCCGGGCTGGTCGAGCGTCAGCTCGAAGGTGTCGCCCTCCTGCATCCCGCCCGACGGGCCTGAGGCGAAGTCCTCGCCCGGCCCCGAGGTCTTGTGCACGTCGTGGGGTACGGCCTCGCTGTTCGTGAACGTGATCGTCTCGCCGGCGCTTACGCTCACGTCCTTCGGGTCGAACTGAATGTTCTGCATCGCGACCTCGGCACCGCCCCCACCACCGTCGCCGCCCGTTTCCGAGGGCTGCTCGGTCGTGCTCGCGCCGCCGCCGCCGCCGTCCGACTCCTCGTCGTCTCCGCCGCAGGCGGCGAGTCCGAGGGCGACGCAGGCGAGGAGGAGGGCGAGCAGCATGGTCATGCGGCTAACAGTAGATGTTCGAGCAGCGCCTTCTGGGCGTGCAGCCGGTTCTCCGCCTGGTCCCACACCGCCGACCGCTCGGCGTAGAGCACGTCCTCTGTGATCTCCTCGCCGGGGTGCGCCGGAAGGCAGTGGAGGACGATCGCGTCACCGCGCGCCCGGGCGAGGAGCTCGGCGTCGATCCGGTAGGGCGCGAGCAGCTCGCGGCGGCGCTCGGCGTCGTCCTCGTCGCCCATGCTCACCCAGACGTCCGTGTACAGCGCGTGCGCGCCCGCGACCGCCTCAGCCGGCTCGAGCCCGGGTGCCTCGGGGAGCGACAGCTCGGGAGGCGACGCCACGGCAACCTCCACGCCGGCGAGCCGCCCCGCGAGCAGCAGCGAACGCGTCATGTTGTTCCCGTCGCCCACGTACGCCAGCTTCAGCCCCTTGAGGCGGCCGAACCGCTCGCGCAGCGTCATCATGTCGGCGAGCGCCTGGCAGGGGTGGTGGTCGTGGGTGAGCATGTTGATCACGGGGATCGAGGCGTGTTCGGCGAGCTGCTCGACCGTCGCGTGCGGCCCGGTGCGGATCCCGACCGCATGCACCATCCGCGACAGCACGAGCGCGACGTCGCGCGGCGACTCGCCGCGCGCCATCTGGAGCTCGCTCTGGCGGAGGATCAGCGCGTTGCCGCCCAGCTCGTACACGCCCGTCTCGAACGAGACGCGCGTGCGGGTGGACGGCTTGTCGAACACGAGCGCCACGCTCTTCCCGTCGAGAGCGCGCGACGACAGGCGGTCGGCCTTTAGCTCGATCGCCCTCTCCAGGAGCTGATGCTGCTCCGCAGCCGTAAGCTCCTCGCCCGTTAGGAAGTGCTTCGCCAATGCGAGTCCTCAGCTGGAATCTCTACCACGGCCGCGACCACCCGCCCGACCCGGCGCTCTTCACTCTGCGCTCCCGGCTCCTCCGGATAACCGAGCGCAACGAGACGCACGTGCAGGCAAACAGGCCGCTCTTCGACGAGTTCGCCGGGTGGCTGGCTGGGCACGAGTGGGACGTGGCGCTGCTTCAGGAGGCGCCGCCGCTCTGGTTCCGCAAGCTCGGTA
>DASQTS010000190.1:0-13353 GCA_035641775.1 Thermoleophilaceae bacterium | reverse complement strand
CGATCGAGCGCCGAGCTCTCGACGAGTATGCGCGAGCGGGCGCAGCAGTCCTGGCCCGCGTTGCCGAACACCGCGCTCGGCGCGGCCGCGGCGGCCTTCTCGAGGTCCGCGTCCGCGTAGACCACGTTCGCCGACTTGCCGCCCAGCTCGAGCGTCACGCGCTTGATCGTGTCCGCGGCGCCCGCCGCAATCCGGCGGCCGACCTCGGTGGAGCCGGTAAACGCGATCTTCGCCACGTCGGGGTGCTCCACGAGACGCTGGCCGCAGACCGACCCGGGGCCGGCTACCACGTTCACCACGCCCTCCGGGATCCCCGCCTCGAGCGCGATGCGCTCGAACTCGAGCGCCGTGAGCGGCGTGAGCTCCGCCGGCTTCAGCACGACGGTGTTCCCGGCCGCCAGCGCCGGGCCGAGCTTCCACGACGCGATCGTCAGCGGGAAGTTCCACGGCGTGATGAGGCCGACCACGCCGAGCGGCTCGCGAAAGGTCATATCTACCCCGCCCGCCACGGGGATCGTGCGGCCGGTGTTGCGCTCCGGCCCCCCCGCGTAGTAGCGGAACGTCTCCACGACCATCCCCATCTCGCCGCGCGCGTCGGAGATCGGCTTCCCGGCGTTGCGCGCCTCGAGGCGCGCGAGCTCCTCGAGCTGTCCCTCCAGCGCGTCGGCGAGCTTCCGCAGCAGCGCGGAGCGGTCGCCGGGCGCGACCGCGCGCCAGGCCGGGAAGGCGCCCTTGGCGCGCGCCACCGCGGCATCGGTCTCCTCCACGCCGGCCTGCGGGACCTCCGCCATCACCTCGGCGGTGGCCGGCTCGAGCACCCGGATCATCGGCTGGCCGCCTTCATGCGATCGCGTGCCTCGCTCACGAGCGCGCCGACCACGCGGCTGCGCTCGTCCTCCTCCGGGTGCCACAGGACGCCAACGGCGAAGCTCTTGTCGGGCATCTCGATGGCCTCGACTACCCCGTCGTCGGCGTGGCCACTCACCACGACTCCCTCGCCGATCTCGTCCAACCCCTGGTGGTGCGCCGACTTCACCTCGGTGTGCTCGCCGCCCACCACCCGCTCCGCGAGCGACCCGGGCGCGAGCTGCACCCGGTGGTCCGTGAAGACGCCGGGCGTGTGCCTGTGCAGCTCCAGGCCGAGGTGCTGCTTCAGCGTCCCGCCCTGGATCACGTTGATCATCTCCATTCCCCGGCAGATCCCGAGCACGGGCATGTCGCGCTCCAGCGCGCGCGTGCCGAGCGCGATCTCGAAGCGGTCGCGCTCGGGCCACGTGACGCGCGTCTCGGGCTCGGGCTGCGCGCCGTAGCTGCCGGGATCGATGTCGGAGCCGCCCGCGAGGATCAGGCCGTCGATCATGTCGAGCAGCACGTCGGGCGACTCGGCCACGACGTCGTCGGGAGACAGGATGATCGCGATGCCGCCCGCGCGCTGGACGGCGAGCGAATAGGTGCGCGGCGAGAGGTTGACGACGACCTCCCAGGCCGCCCATTTCGCGCTCTCGATCGCGGCGCAGATGCCGATCACGGGGCGGTCCGCGCTCACAGCCGCTCGAATCCCCGGTACTTCTCCCAGTCGGTCACCGCAGCCTCCTGCGCCTCGAGCTCGATGCGGGCGCGGTTCAGGTAGTGGTCCACCACCTCCTGCCCGAACGCGTCGCGCGCAACCGCGGAGCCGGCGAACAGCTCACGAGCGGCGTACAGGGTGTGTGGCACGCGCTGCTTGTCGGACTCGTAGGCGTTCCCCTCGAAGGCCGGCTCGAGCTCCAGCTCGTTCTCGATCCCGTGAAGCCCGGCCGCGATCATCGCCGCCAGCGCGAGGTACGGGTTAACGTCCGCGCCGGGCAGGCGGTTCTCCAACCGCTGCGACTGGCCGTGGCCCACCACGCGCATCGAGCAGGTGCGGTTGTCCTTGCCCCACGCCACCGCCGTGGGCGCGAACGAGCCGGGCACGAAGCGCTTGTACGAGTTCACCTGCGGGGCGAAGAACAGCGTCAGCTCCTCGAGGCATGCGAGCTGCCCGGCCAGGAAGCGTGAGAACGTCGTTTCGTCGTCGCCGAAGACGTTGCGACCGTCATCGCCGGCCACGGACAGGTGGATGTGGCACGAGTTGCCCTCGCGCTCGTTCCACTTCGCCATGAACGTGATCGAGTTGCCCTCCTGCGCCGCGATCTCCTTCGCGCCGTTCTTGTAGATCACGTGGTCGTCCGCGGCGGCGAGCGCGTTGCCGTAGCGGAAGTTAATCTCGTGCTGGCCGAAGTTGCACTCGCCCTTCGAGTTCTCCACGTTCATGCCCGCGCCCGCCATCGCGTTCCGGATGCGCCGGATCAGCGGCTCCACGCGCGCTGTGCCGAGCAGCGAGTAGTCGACGTTGTAGAGGTTCGCCGGCGACAGGTCGCGGTAGCCGCTCCGCCAAGCGTCCTCGTAGCTGTCCTCGAACACGATGAACTCGAGCTCCGTGCCCGCGTTCGCGCTCCAGCCGCGCTCGGCCAGCCGCGCGAGCTGGCGCTTCAGGATCTGCCGCGGCGAGGCGACGACGTCCGCGCCATCGTGCCACTCGAGGTCCGCCATCACGAGCGCGGTCGCCTCCTGCCACGGCACGGGGCGAAGGCTGTCGAGGTCGGGCCGCATCGCGAAGTCGCCGTACCCGCGCGACCACGACGACATCTCGTAGCCCTCGACCGTGTTCATGTCCACGTCGACGGCCAGCAGGTAGTTGCAGCCCTCGGCGCCCTCTTCCGCGACCACGTCGAGGAAGTGCGAGGCCGTGAGCCGCTTGCCCTGGAGGCGCCCCTCCATGTCGGCGATCGCAAGGAGCACGGTGTCCACCGTGCCCCCGGCTACAGCTTGGCGCAGCTCGTCGAGCGTCACACGGCCGAATCTACTCGGCGCCCGTCCTGAACTCCGGGTCGAGCTTCTCGTCCTCGTGGTGGGCCGCCTCGCCATGGGCCCGGAACTTGTGCTTCGCCCCGAGCACCCACCAGAGGCCCACGGCCGCGATCACCACGATCACCGTGATCGGCGCGTAGTTCACGTACTTCCAGTCGAACTCGTCCCGCCAAGGCACGCCGGCGGGGGTGAACGGGAGGCAGAAGATGACCGTGATGATGCCGACCCAGATGACCGAGAACGCGTTCATCCACTTGTGCTTGCGCCCGAGCGACCACGGGCCGGGCGTGAACCTGTCGCCCATCCGCCAGCGCAGGAAGATCGGGATCACGTACGCGATGTAGAGCCCGATCACCGTGATCGAGACCACCGCGAAGAACGCGTACGGGAAGGCGTTCTCGTCGCCCTCGAGCGCCGGCAGCGTGATGATTAGCGCGGCGAGGCAGACGAAGATCACGGCGTACTTTGGCACGCCCTTGTCGTCCACGCGGCGCAGCAGTCGCGAAAACGGCAGTCCGTTGTCGCGCGAGAACGCGAACGTCATCCGCGACCCGCTCGTCACGCAGGCCATGCCGCAGAAGAGCTGACCGAGCGTCGAGATCACCACGACGGCCTTCTCGGCCCAGGAGTCGAGCGAGCTGCCGAAGATCGCGAGCGACGAGCCGGCGCCCTCGTTCACCGCCTCCACATCGGTGGCCGCGAACGTGATCGCGAGCAGCACGAACCAGCCGATCACGGCCGACCAGAAGACCGATTGCCACACGCCGCGCGCCGCGCCGACCGCCGCGCCGCGCGTCTCCTCAGACACGTGCGCGGACGCGTCGAACCCGGTGATCGTGTACTGCGTCAGCAGGAAGCCGAGCGGCAGCACGTAGAACCAGTACATGCCCTCGCCGAAGCCGGAGTTGTTAAAGCGCTCCGTGAAGACGAAGTCCGCGCTCTGGTGCGTGTCGGGGACGAAGACGAGGATCGCGATGATGACCGCGACGCCGAGCACGTGCACCCAGACGGAGATGTTGTTCAGCACCGCGACGAGATGCGTCTGGAAGATGTTGATCAGCGCGTGGACGAACAGGATCAGCGCGAACAGGAGGAACGTCTCGGCGAGTAGGTGCTGGCTGTCGCCGAAGTTCATCCCGAAGATGGTCACCCCGTACAGGCCGAGCGACGCGTTCAGGAAGGTCGCGCACGCGTAGTCCACGGACGCGATCACGCCGACGAGGCCGATCAGGTTGAACCAGCCGGTGAACCAGCCCCAGGCCGGCCCACCGAGCGCCGTGGCCCAGTAGTAGATGCCGCCTGCGGTCGGGTACTTCGACACCAACTCCGACATCGAGAACGCGATGATCAGGATCGCGACCGAGATGAGCGGCCAGCCCCAGGAGATCGCGACCGGCCCGCCGTTGTTCCACGCCTGGCCGTAGGTCGTGAACGTCCCGGCCAGGACCGAGATAATCGTGAACGAGATCGCGAAGTTCGAGAACGCGCTCCAGGCGCGGTGAAGCTCCTGCTTGTAACCGAGCTCGGCTAGCCGGCGCTCGTCCTCATCCTGGATCTCGGGGCGGTCCTCGACAGTCGACACGCAGTCCTCCTCGCAGGTGGTCGGATGCGACCCTACGTGGGTACCCGGACGCCTGTCAATCGCGCTCTAGCGCGCAAGGGCGCCGATGACCTCCTGCCACCACGCGCGCGCGGCCGCGTCCTTCTCCGCCGAGAGGCGCCGCCGGGCGTAGCGCTGGACCTGGAGCGGACCTCCGATCGCGAGCAGCGGGCCGGTCACCGCGAAGCGCCCGTCCTCCAGCACGACGAGCGCCCCCCGCGTGTCGCGCCGGGTCCTGATCTGCTCCGCGACCGGCACTGCGGCGATCACCTTCGGGAAGCCGGCGTCGCCGTCGGCCTCCGTCCACGTGCGCGTGGTGAAGACCGCCTGCCCCGCCCGCATCGGCACCTGCCGCTGCGGCGGGACGCCCACCGGGCCAAGCCGCCAGCGCTCGAGCAGGTCCCTCATGTCGCCGGCCACCTCCTCGCGCACCATGACGTGGAGCCGGTCGTCGGCCTCGATGCGAGTCGAGCCGCGCGGCAGCAGCGCCTCCTCGCCGCGCACGATCACGCTGAGCAGCGCGTCGCGCGGCAGGCCCAGCTCGCGGACGAGCTGACCGACGATCGCGTCGTCCGGGCCCACCGGGTACTCCACGATCTCCGCGCCCAGCCGCCGCACGGTGCCGGTCTCGATCAGCGGGCGCGGCAGCGCGGGCTCGCTCGTGGTCACGCCCAGCCTCCGCGCGAGCCACTCGACCGTGCTGCCCTGGAGGAGCGTGGAGATCACGACCGCGAAGAAGACGATGTTGAAGAACTCGCGGTCCGGGTCGAGTCCCTCTATCACGGCGAACGTCGCGAGCACGACGGGCACCGCGCCGCGCAGGCCCGCCCAGCCGAGCACGAGGCGCTCGCTGAGCGTGAAGCGGTCCAACGCGGTGGACACCAGCGCGGAAAGCGGGCGCGCGAGGAACACGAGCACGAGCGCGAGCACGGTCCCCTCGAACCACACCTCGCCGAGGTCGCTCGGGAAGACGAGCAGGCCGAGCGCGAGGAACATCACGATCTGCGCGACCCAGGCGAGGCCCTGGTGGAAGACCGTGACCGTCTGCTTGGCGGGGATGCGAGCCGAGCCGAGCGCGAGCCCGGCGAGGTACGCGGCGAGGAAGCCGGAGCCGTGAAGCGCGGCCGCGCCGCCGTAGGCCAGCCCCGCGGTGGACAGGGTGGCCACGGGGTACAGCCCGGGGCTCGCCAGGCGCGTGCTGCGCAGCGCCTGCACCGCAAGCCAGCCGACCGAGATGCCCACCACCGCGCCGATGCCCATCTCCCGGACGAACAGCAGCACCAGGTCGAGCACGCCGTAGGTGTCCTCGTTCTGGATCCACTCGATGAAGCCGACGACCAGCAGGACCGCGACCGGGTCGTTGAAGCCGGCCTCGCCCTCCAGGGTTCGCGCGAGCCGTCGCCGCAATGTCGACTCGCGCAGCAGCGCGAAGATCGCGGCGCCGTCTGTGGACGAGATGATCGCGCCGATCAGCATGCCCTCAAGTGTCGGAAGGTCGAACAGCCACGACGCCGCGAACCCGCAGATCACGCACGTGCCGAGCGTCCCGACGATCGCGAGCGAGAGCGACGGCCGCAGCACCGGCTTGATCTCGTCGAACCCGGCCGTGAGCCCGCCCTCGAACAGGATCAGCGCGAGCGCCACCACGCCGATCGTGCGCGCCAGCTCGTAGTCGTCGAAGGCGATCCAGCCGGTTCCGTCCGAGCCGATCAGCATCCCCACGCCGAGGAACAGGAGGAGCCCGGGCAGACGGATTCGCGACGCAAGCAGGGATGCGGCGATTCCCGCAGCGAGCAGCGCCGCCGCGACGAGGATCAGCTCGGCGTCCGACATGGGGGGCCCAGAGCCTCGCATGTCACGGACGCTCGGCGTAGAGTCGCGCGCATGAATCCGGAGTTCACGATCCCGGAGCTCACCGAGGTGGTCGCGCGCCTGTCCGCGCTCCTCGGGCCGCGCGAGGGCAGCGTCGTACAGCTCGACGGCGGGATCACGAACCGGAACTTCAAAGTCAACTTCGGCGGCACCGACTACGTGGTCCGGCTGCCGGGAAAACGCACCGCGCTGCTCGGGATCGACAGGGCGTCCGAGTGCATTGCGAACAAGGCGGCCGCCGAGCTGGGCATCGCGCCGCGCGTGGCCACGCTGCTCGAGGACCCGTCCTGCCTGGTCACGGCCTTCATCCAAGGGCGCGAGATGACGCCGGAGCAGCTGCGGGAGCCCGACGCGATCGACGAGGTGGGCGGCGCCCTGCGGCGGCTGCACGAGTCCGGCACGGAGCTGCCGAGCGGCTTCGACTCTTTCCGCCTCGTCGAGGAGTACGCCGAGACGGGACGCCAGCACGGCAGCGAGCCGCCAGACGGCTACGACGAGGCGCTCGAGGCGGCTCGCGCGATCGAGGAGGCGGTCCGCGACCAGCCCGAGCACGAGCCCGTGCCCGCCCACAATGACCTGCTGCCCGCGAACTTCCTTCGGGACGGGACCGGGATCCAGATCATCGACTGGGAGTACGCCGGGATGGGCGACCGCTGGTTCGACCTCGGCAACTTCGCGGCCAACAACGAGCTCGCCGACGACGACGAGGCGACGCTGCTCGAGGCGTACTTCGGCGAGCCGCCCGACGGGCGGCGGCGCGCGACGCTGAAGCTGTTCCGCCTCATGTCCGACTTCCGCGAGGCGATGTGGGGCGTCGTGCAGTCGGGCGTCTCCGAGCTGGACTTCGACTTCGACGAGTACGCGAGGAAGCACTTCGCGCGCGTGCAGGAGGCGCTGCGGGACCCTAGCTTCGGCGACTGGATGGAGAAGGCCCGGACCTAGTGGCGCTGTCCAGGGAGCTTCCCGGCGCCGCCAGGTGCGTGGTCATCGGCGGCGGCGTCGGCGGCACGTCGATCGCCTACCACCTCGCCGAGCTGGGCTGGGACGACGTGGTGGTGCTCGACCGCAACCAGCTCACGTCCGGCTCCACGTTCCACTCCGCGGGGCTCGTCGGCCAGCTACGGAGCTCGGTGAACCTCACGAAGATGATGATGTACTCCGTCGAGCTCTACCGGCGGCTCGGCGAGGCGTGCGGCTGGGTCGAGTGCGGCGGCATCCGGCTCGCGTCGAGCGAGGAGCGGATGGAGGAGCTCCGCCGCCAGGCGGGCTGGGCGAAGACGTTCGGTCTGCCGCTCGAGCTGATCTCCGCCGAGGAGGCGCAGAAGCTGTTCCCGCTGATGTCGACGGAGGGCGTCCTCGGCGCCGCGTGGCTGCCCACCGACGGCTACCTCGACCCGTCGCAGCTCACGTTCGCTCTGGCCGAGGGCGCGCGCGAGGGCGGCGCGAGCATCTTCACGAACACGCGCGTCACGGGCATCGAGCGCGGCCTCGTGCGCACCGAGCGCGGCGACATCAAGACGGAGGCGATCGTGATCGCCGGCGGGATGTTCTCGGCGGAGCTGGGGCGGCTCGCCGGCGTGCGCATCCCGGTCGTCCCAATGTCGCACGAGTACATCGTCACCCAGCCGTTCCGGGAGCGCGATCCGGCCAGTCCCCTCCCTACGCTGCGCGACCCGGACCTGCTCATCTACTTCCGCGAGGAGGGCGGCGGCCTTGTGATGGGCGGGTACGAGCGGCCCGCCGCGCCGGCCTTCATGCCGGGCGACGGGCCCGGGTTCGACCGCATCCCGCCCGACTTCAACGGCCGCCTGCTCGAGGACGACTGGGACCGCTTCGAGGAGATCGTCGTGAACTCGCGGCGGCGCGTGCCGCAGATGGAGGACGTGAAGGTCACGCGGATGATCAACGGCCCCGAGGGCTTCACCCCGGATAACGAGTTCTGCCTCGGCGAGACGGAGATCCCGGGCCTGTTTGTCGCGGGAGGCTTCTGCGCGCACGGCCTGGCCGGTGCCGGCGGGGTCGGCAAGGTCATGGCCGAGTGGGTCGCGAACGGCGAGCCGTCGATGGACCTCTGGCAGATGGACGTGCGCCGCTTCGGCGCGCAGTACCGCTCGCCCTCGTACACGCTCGCGCGCGTGCGCGAGACCTACGAGACCTACTACGACATCCACTACCCGTTCGAGGAGCGCCGGGCCGGGCGGCCGCTGCGGGTGTCGCCCGCCTACTCCTGGCACCGCGAGCGCGACGCGGCTTTCGGCGAGAAGTCGGGCTGGGAGCGCGTCAACTGGTACGAGTCGAACGGGGCCGGTGGCGACGAGTCGCTCCAGCCGCGCGGCTGGGCGGGGAAGCACTGGTCGCCGGCAATCGGCGCGGAGCACCGCGCCTGCCGGGAGGCCGCTGCGGTGTTCGACGAGTCGTCGTTCGCGAAGCTCGAGGTGAGCGGGCCCGGAGCGGCCGACCTGCTCGAGTGGCTGTGCGCCAACCGCGTCGCCCGCGACGTGGGCCGGGTCACCTACACGCAGATGCTGAACTCCCGCGGCGGGATCGAATGCGACTTCACCGTGAGCCGGCTGACCGAGGATCGGTTCTGGATCGTTACGGGCACCGCTTTCGGGAACCACGACCGCGAGTGGATCCGCCGTCACCTGACCGCGGACACCCAAGTGACCGACCTCACGTCCGCCTGGGCGTGCTTCGGCATCTGGGGGCCCGGCGCGCGCGACGCGCTCGCGCCTCTGACTCCGGACTCGCTCTCGAACGAGGCGTTTCCGTACATGACCGTGCGCGACATCACCGTGCAGGACATTCCGGTGCGGGCGCTTCGGGTGACATACGTGGGCGAGCTCGGCTGGGAGCTGTACTGCCCGGCCGAGTACGGCGCCGGCCTCTGGCGCGCCCTGTGTTCGCGGGACGTCCTGCCGGCCGGATACCGGGCGATCGACTCGCTTCGCGTCGAGAAGGGCTACCGCGTGTGGGGCGCGGACATCACGCCCGACGACACGCCGTTCGAGGCGGGCCTCGGATTCGCCGTGAAGATGGACAAGGACTTCCTCGGGCGCGAGGCGCTCGCCGATGCGGAGCCGCGCAAGAGGCTCTGCTGCATCACGCTCGAGGACCCACGCTCGGTCGCCCTGGGAAACGAGCCGGTGCGCGTGGGCGGCGAGATCGCCGGCCGGGTAACCACGGGCGGTTACGGCTACACCGTCGAGCGCTCGATCGCGTACGCCTACCTCCCGCCGGAGCAGGCCGATGCGGGCACCGAGGTGGAGATCGACATTTTCGGGAGCTGGGTCGGCGGGCAGGTGGTGGAGGAGCCGCTGTTCGATCCGAGCGGCGAGCGGGTACGCGGCACGGCGTGAGCCGAGGTGAGCCCTACGACGAGGCCCACGACCTGGACGGAAGCCCCCGCCCGCAGTACGCGGAAGTGCTGGCCGCTCTGGACGACCCGGGAGCGGTGGCGGACGAGCTCAAGCGGCGGCTGCGCTCGCGCGGCGTGAGCTTCGGCGCGGCGGACGACGGGATCTTCGCGCTGGACCCGGTGCCGCGGATCCTCACCGAGGCCGAGTGGTCGGAGCTCCAGGCCGGCATCGGGCAGCGGCTGCTCGCGCTCGAGGCATTCACGGCGGACGCCTACGGCGAGGGCCGCGTCTTCGACGCCGGTGTGCTCGCGCGCGAGGACGTGGAGGCGTCGCCGCACTACGAGCCCGCCATGCGGGGTGCGGCGCCGCGGCGCTGGATCTCGTACGCCGGCCTCGACGTCGTGCGCTGCGATGACGGGCGCTTCCGCGTGATCGAGGATCAGGTGCGCATGCCAGCGGGCGTCGCATACGCCGTGGCGGCGCGCGAGACGCTGCGGGAGCTCCTGCCGGTGGAGCCGCCGCAGCCGGACCTCTCGCTCATCTACGGCGAGCTGGCGCTCGCGCTGCGCGAGGCCGCCCCCGAGGGCGCCGGCGAGCCGCGCGTCGTGATCCTGTCCGAGGGCCCTTCGGCCGCCGGCTGGTGGGAGCACGAGACGCTCGCGCGCGAGCTGTGCGCGCCGGTCGTGACGCTGGACGACCTCGAGCAGCGCGACGACCGGCTGGTCGCCTGGATCGACGGGCGCCGGCGCGGGGTCGACGTGGTGTACATGCGTACCGGCGAGGATCGCTTCACGGCCGCTGACGGCTCGCCCACCGCCGTCGGCGCGGCGCTGCTCGGCCCCTCGGCGGCCGGCACGCTCGCCGTCGTGAACGCGCCGGGCTCCGGCATCGCGGACGACAAGCTCGTGCACGCGAGCGTGGACGAGCTGGTGCGCTTCTACCTTGATCAGGAGCCGCTCCTGCCGTCGGTCCCGTCGCGCCCGGTGGGGCCGGACGATGACCTCGACGAGCTGGTCGTGAAGCCGCGCGGCGAGATGGGCGGCGAGGACGTGGTGATCTGGCGCGACGCCGACGAGGAGACGCGCGAGCGCGTGCGCGCGGCGATCGCCGCGGAGCCGGGCAACTGGATCGGCCAGGAGCTCGTGCCCCTGTCCGTGCATCCGACCGTCATCGACGGTGGGCTCGAGCCGCGTCACGTGGATCTACGTCCCTACGCGCTCGTGACGGACTCGGGCGTCCGCCTGCTGCCCGCGGCGATCAGCAGGGTGGCGCTCGTGCGCGGCTCGATGGTCGTGAACAGCGGCCAGGGCGGCGGCGCCAAGGACACCTGGGTGTCCGGGCGCTAGGCCTCCGGCATCAGCCCAGCGAGGATGTGCTCGGTGCCCGCGCAGTGCTCCCGCATGACGCTGACGGCCGCGGCGTGTCGCCGCGCCGCAGGAGCGCGACGAGCCGCCCGTGCTGCTCGTTCGAGCGCGTCAGCACCTCATCGGGATGGGCGATGCGCTGGATCAAATCGGTCATCTGGCCCTGCACCTCGGTCATTGCCGCCACGACCATCGGCGAGTGGCAGGCCTCCGCTAGGCCGATGTGGAAGCGCACGTCGGCGCGGCGGTACACCTCGAAGCGCGCGCCTTCCGCGAGGCTCATCTGCTCGATGAAGCGCGCGAGGCGATCGAAGTCCTCGCTGCCGGCTCGCTCGGCGGCGAGCACGGTCGCCCCCGTCTCCACGATCACTCGATAGTCGAGCACCGCGCGCCTCCTCGCCGAGTGGCGGCCCGCCGTCCTGCGCGATCGGAGGCTCCTCCGCGACGAAGGTGCCGCCCGAGCGGCCGCGCCGGGCGACGAGATGCCCGCTCTGCACGAGCGTGGTGAGCGCCTGGCGAAGGGTCGAGCGCGAGATGCCCAGCTGGTCGGCGAGGTCCCGCTCGGCGGGTAGCCGCGTCCCGGGTGCGAGCAGCCCCAGCCGGATCGCGGTGCCGAGCCGCTTGACGGTTTCCTCAGAAGGTCGTCGGGGCTGCACCGGCTTGAAGACGGCCTCCAGCGCCGGGCTGCGCGCGCTCGTGGCCGGATGCGTCATTACGAGAGCAACATAACCGCTACATTGCTCCGCCGTGGAGAACCGCCAGGAAAAAGTCGTAGTCGAGACCGACCGCTACCGCGTGGAGGGTTTGCTCACGCTCCCGGCGGAGGGCTACCGCAGCCGCGTCTCGGACCACGTGAACCGCCGCGACCAGGAGTTCTTCACGATCCTCGACGCCCGCCTCGCGGCGCTGGACGGCTCAGGCCGGGACTGGGAGACGGCGGTGCTGATGCTGGCACGGCGCCACATCCGGCTGATCGTGCCCGCCTCCGAGGGCGCGTAGCTGCATTCCGTCCGAGGGGGCTCCCAGCATGGGCCGAACGCCATGCTGTACGCCATCCTCATATGCACCGATGAGTCCTGCGCCGAGGAGTTCGAGGCCTGGGGCGAGCTCGAGGACTTCGACGAGATGCTCTGCGAAGGCTGCGCCTGCACGCTCCAGGCGATCGCCTACTCCGAGGTGAGCCTCGCCACCATCGTCGCCTTCCCGCGCCGCACCCCGCACGTCCAGCATCGCCACGCCGCCTAGGCGGCGTGGCGCAGCTAGGCTGGATCCCGCTCTGGAGAGGTGACCGAGCGGCTTAAGGTGCACGACTGGAAATCGTGTGGGCGGGTCAAACTGCCTCGTGGGTTCGAATCCCACCCTCTCCGCTCGGAACCATCTTCACGCCGCGGCGCCCGGCATCGCGCCTTCGGCGAGCTTGATCCGGGTCCAGATGTTCATGTTGATGACGACGGCGACGATCTCGAGCATCTCCTCGTGGCGGAAGTGCTCGGCAAGGGCATCGTGGAAGCGCTGGAACGCCGAGTCGCCGTCGGTGTCCGCGGCGCGGGTGAGCGCCTCGGTGTAGCGGAGCGCCGCCTGCTCCGCCTCGGAGTGAAGCTCGGTCTCCCACCACGCGGTCAGCGTGTCGATCTTGGCTCGGGGGATGCCCGCATCGCGCGCCGCTTGATAGTGCAGGTTGAGGCAGTAGGTGCAGTTGTTGATCTGCGAGACCCGCAGGCGCAGGAGCTGCGCGAGGCCGCGGTCGATCCGAAGCGTGGCCGTGTACCCGAACGCCGTCGCGCCCATCCGGGCCATGCCGATCAGCGCCTCGTTTTGGCTTGCGTCGAGCCGGCGGTTCGTGACCTCGACATCGTCAGTCATCGGGGTTCCTTTCGGTCGTTGACGGGGGCCGCGCTGAGGGGCGCGAAGTCACGATCTTCGCGCGAGCGCCGCGCCCTTTCGCGGCGGGCCATACTCCGTCCATGCCCGCGCCCCTGATCGAGTTTCCGGCCGACGATCCCGATCGCGCCCGCCGGTTTTGGCACGGAGTCCTCGGCGTCACCCTGGCGCCGCGGCCGGCCGCGGCCGGATCCGGATGGCAGACCGACACCGACGGCCTGCGCCTCGGAGTCCACGAGCGTGGACCTGGGCCCGGCGACACCGCGTCCCTCCCCTACTTCACCGTCGCCGACCTGGCCACGACACTCGAGCGCGTCCGCGAGCTCGGCGGCTCGATCATCCACCCCGGCGATCGGTGGGCCGTGTGCCGGGACTCCGAGGGCAGCCC
>DASQTS010000189.1:0-2337 GCA_035641775.1 Thermoleophilaceae bacterium | reverse complement strand
CGTTAACCACCGTGATGTCGAGGAGGAGCATGAAGGTGGCGACCGAGACGACGCCCAGCGTCCACCACTTTGTTGCTGTTTGAGAGGCCATTGGAAAAATCCGTCTCCTGGGCTAGACTTGGTTCGGAAACCTGATCAAGTCGCCTGACCGTAACAGGCAGGCATCCTGACTGTCAAGGGACCTGACGAAACGTGACGAACCTCACACAAACATGGACGCCGCTCCCGGCGCTGCTCGACGACCTGTCTGCCATCGCCTTCAGGGAGTTCCGCGAGCGGCTGGATGAGGCTGGCCACGGCACGATCCGCGCCGGGCATGGGTGCGTCTTCCGGTTCATCCACGAGGGCGGGTCGCGCCTGACCGACCTGGCGGACAGCTCAGGCTTCACCAAGCAGGCGGTGGGCGAGGTCGTGGCCGACCTCGAAGGTCTCGGCTACGTCGAGCGCGCGCCGGATCCTGCCGACGGCCGTGCGAAGGTGATCAAGCTCACCGACCTCGGGGCGGAGGCGCAGGCTACGGCTCTCGTGATCTTCCAGGACTTGGAGCGCTCCTGGGGGGAGCGCTTCGGCGCCGAGCGCGTCGCCGTGATGCGCGAGCTACTCGAGGAGATGACGGCCGGCGAGGCGGCCGGCTAGGCCTCCGAGTACTCCCCGAACTCCTCGCGCATGACGCCGCACACCTCGCCGATCGAGGCGCGCTCCTTCAGCGCGGCGCGCATCGGCTCGAGCAGGTTGCCGTCGCCCTTGCACACCTGACGTAGCTCCTCCAGCCGGGCATCGACGGCGGCCTGGTCGCGGTCCCCCTTAAAGGCCTCCAGTCGCTCAACCTGCTGCCGCTCCGACTCCGGGTCCACGCGCAGGATCTCGACCTCGTCCACCTGCTCGGTCACGTACTCGTTCACGCCGACGACGATGTCCTGCTTCTGGCGGTAGCGCTCCTCGTAGCCCCAGGCCGACTCCTCGACCTCCGCGCGGATGAACGGGATGCAGTTCACGGAGCCGCCCATCTCCTCCACGCGGTCGATCAGCGCCTGCGCCGCCTCCTCGATCTCGTCCGTGAGCGCCTCGATGAAGTAGGAGCCGGCGAACGGGTCCGCCGTGTCCGCGGCGCCGGACTCGTGGGCGAGGATCTGCTGGGTGCGCAGCGCGATCCGGGCGGCCGTCTCGCTCGGCAGGGCGAGCGCCTCGTCGAAGCCGTTCGTGTGAAGCGACTGCGTGCCGCCGCATACGGCCGCGAACCCCTGGAGCGCGACACGGACGATGTTGTTGTGCGGCTGCTGTGCGGCGAGGGTGACCCCTCCGGTCTGCGTGTGGAAGCGCATCTTCAGCGAGCGCTCGTCCTTCGCGCCGAACCGCTCGCGCATGATCCGCGCCCACATGCGCCGGGCGGCGCGGAACTTCGCTACCTCCTGGAAGACGTTGTTGTGGCCGTTGAAGAAGAACGCCAGCCGCGGCCCGAACTCGTCGACCCGGAGCCCAGCGTCGAGTGCCGCCTGCACATACGCGATCGCGTTGGCGAGCGTGAAGCCCACCTCCTGGACCGCCGAGCAGCCCTTCTCGCGCATGTGGTAGCCGGAGATCGAGATCGTGTTCCACTTCGGAACGCGCTCGCGGCAGTACGCGAACAGGTCGGTGGTCAGCCGCATCGCCGGCTCGGGCGGGTAGATGAAGTTGCCGCGCGCGATGTACTCCTTCAGCACGTCGTTCTGCGTGGTGCCGGTGAGCGCCTCGGCCGGCACGCCCTGCTCCTCGCCCACGAGCTCGTACAGCAGCAGCAGCACTGCGGCGGGGGCGTTGATCGTCATCGAGGTGGACACGTCGGCGAGCGGGATGCCGTCGAAGACGCGCCGCATGTCGTCGATCGTGTCGATGGCCACGCCGGTGCGGCCCACCTCGCCCATGCAGAGCGGGTCGTCCGAGTCGCGGCCGAGTTGCGTCGGCAGGTCGAACGCCATCGAGAGGCCGGTAGACCCGTGCTCGATCAGGTAGCGGAAGCGCTCATTCGTTTCGGTCGCCGTGGCGTAGCCGGCGTACTGGCGCATCGTCCACTTGCGGCCGCGGTACATGTCCGGGTGGATCCCGCGCGTGAACGGATACTCGCCCGGCTCGCCGAGGCGCCTCTCGACGTTCTGCTCGACGTCGTCGGCGTCGTAGCGGTGCTTGACCTCGATCCCGGAGTCCGTGAAGCGGCGCTCATCGTCGGGGCCGACGATCGGCGCGATGCTCGGCTTCTGGTCCGGCCGGGTCGCCATGGGCGCCGAAGGATACGGGGCTAGCATGGCCCGGATGGAGGTCACCGTCCGACTGTTCGCGATGCTCCGCGATCGCGCCGGGGGT
>DASQTS010000188.1:0-3295 GCA_035641775.1 Thermoleophilaceae bacterium | reverse complement strand
GCAGACGTCGCACGTCGACCCGCTGCCGAGATACAGGCGACCGCGCCGGACGATGACGTTGTCCTGCTGGTGGCGGCCGAACGGCAGGTTTCGGAGGATCGCCTTCCGCTGCCCGCTGCTCACCCGCCACAGCGTGCCCTTGGCAGAGACGAAGAGGTTGCCGCGGAGCCAAGCGAGCCCGAGCGGCGTCTCGAACCCGCGGAGCACCACGCCGACACGACGGGTCAGCGGGTCGATGCTGACGACCTCGCCGCCCTCCTGCGTGAGGTAGAGGACACCTCGCGGTCCCCACGCCATCGCAGTCGGCTTCTGAAGCCCGCGCACGTAGGTCTCCACGCGGAATCCGCCCGGCACCTTGACCGCCTGGACGGCTCCTCCGGCGGAGGCCACGCCGAGGGCGAGGATCGCTGCGAGGCAGGACGCTACCTTCATGGGCGCGAATCCTGCCTGCATGGAGACTCAGGCGGCAATCGACCGCTTCTTGGCCAGTCCGGCGCTGTCGGACTCGACCCGGCGCGCCTACGGCGTCGACCTGGCGGAGTTCGGCACCTGGCTGCGGGCGCGGAAGGCGTCCGTCGAGGACGTGGATGCCCGCCTGCTCGCGGATTACGCCGCCGAGCTCGGAGCGGCGCGCCGAGGCCGGGAGCCGAGCAAGCTCGCGCCGGCGACGATCGCGCGGAAGCTCGCGGCCGTCCGCGCCTTCCTCCGCTTCACGCTTGGCGCCTCGAAGGTCCCGGACGCCCGGCTCGCGCCGCGGCGGCCGCGCCGGCTGCCGGAGGCGCCGAAACAGGAGGAGATCGAGGCCGAGCTCGAGCGCTTCGCTTCCGGCGACCCGCTCGCCATCCGGAACCGCGCGCTTGCCGAGCTCGTCTACTCGGCGGGGCTCCGCAGCCAGGAGGCCGTCGACCTGGACCTCGCCGACGTGGAGTTCGACCAGGAAGCCGTTCGCGTCAGGGGCAAGGGCGGCAAGGAGCGCGTCGTGCCGCTCGGCGAGGAAGCCGCGTACTGGGTCGCCCTCTGGCTCCGCGAGCGACCGAAGCTCGCGCGGGGCGCGGACGACGCGCTGTTCCTCTCGGCCCGGGGTCGCCGGCTGGACACGAGCACGCTCCGCAAGCTCTTCCCCCACCCGCACCGCCTCCGGCACGCCTTCGCGACACACCTGCTGGAGGGCGGTGCCGACCTGAGGACGATCCAGGAGCTCCTGGGCCACAGCTCGCTTTCGACCACGCAGATGTACAGCCACGTCGACGCGAAGCGCCTCCGGAAGGTCTATGACCGCGCCCACCCGCGATCCTGAGCTCGAGGGCTTCCTCGCCCTCTCGACAGCACGCCTCGCCCCTCGCACGGTCGAGGCATACCGGCGAGACCTCGAGGCACTCGCGGGCTGGCTCGGCCACTCGCCGTCGACGGTCACGACCGAGGAGCTCGAGCGCTACCTCGCCGAGCTCCGGGCGCAGGGCCTCTCCGGGGCGACGATCGCCCGGCGCATCGCGTCGCTTCGCTCCTTCTTCCGCCACCTCGTTCTGATCGGCGCGACCGACGCCAACCCGGCGGCGGAGCTCGAGCTGCCTCGCCGCACGCGGCGCCTGCCGCGCGCGTTGTCGCCGTCCGAGGCCGAGCGCCTGATCGAAGCTGCCGCGGGCACGACGCCGCGCAACCTTCGCGACCGCGCACTCGTGGAGCTCCTCTACGGCGCCGGCCTCCGCGTGAGCGAGGCGGTCGGTCTCGACAGGGGCGGGATCGACCTCGACCAGCGGCTCGTCCGGACGATCGGCAAGGGCGGCAAGGAGCGCGTCGTCCCCGTCGGCCGCGAGGCCGTCGATGCGCTGCGCCGCTACCTCGCGCGAGGCCGCCCTCACCTCGATCGCCGGCACCGCTCGGAGCTCTTCCTGAACGCACAGGGCGGGCCCCTCACGCGGGCCGGGGCGTTCCTGATCCTGCGGAAACTGGCGGGCAAGGCGGGCCTCGAGCCCGAGCGCGTGCATCCCCATCTGCTGCGTCACACGTTTGCAACACACCTCCTTGAGGGAGGAGCAGATCTAAGGAGCGTTCAGGAAATGCTCGGACATGCCGATCTGGCTACCACGGAGCTCTACACCCACGTAACCGATCGGCGCCGCCGGGAGTTGTACTTCCAGGCGCATCCCCACGCAAAACGAAGGACGAAATGATCGAGATGACCACCGAAACAGCTCTTCTCCTCGCCTCCAGCACCGGCGTGGGCGTGCTGATGATGCGGGCGGGGATCGAGAAGAAGATGCTCGAGTGGAAGCGTCAGGCACGGAACTGCGCCGGCTGTGGCAAGCCGCTGCCCGGTCAGAGCGTCTGCAGCTGCTCGCGCTCCTAGCGCGCCCGGCTCTTCTTCGTCAGCTGCGCGGCAATCCGTTTGGCCGCTTCTCGGAGCTCGCGATCGAGCTCGTCGTCGTCCGCGATGCCCTCGAGCATCACGATCGTGTCACGGTGGGGTGAGCCGTTCTTGAGCACGAGGATCGCCAGGCGGCGGACGGTCGCGTTCGGGTCGGCTGCCGCCAGCGAGTGAAGGAGCGAGCGGTCGGCGTTGACGTCGCCCGGGTGGTCCCGCGAGAGGAGCTCGAGCGACAGGAGCGCGGAGCCGCGGCTCGCCGGGCTCTCGTCCTGGAGGCCGCGCCGGAGCAGCTCGAGCTTCTGGCGGTAGCGAAACTGCCCGATCGCGCGGTACGCCAACGCGCGTTCGCGGAAATCGGGGCTGCGGGCCGCGCCCTCGATCTCGTCCTGCCACTTCGTCCGGTGCGCTGCGAGCTCTCGCTCCTCGCCCCGCTCGGCCAGCTCGGCCGCCTGCGCGGCGGCTGTGGCTAGTGCCTCGCCCGGCACTTGATCAGACAGTGGAGAGCGAGCGGGGAGCCGGGCCGACGTACTTCGCCGAGGGCCGGAAGAGGCGGCCGGTGCGCTTCTGCTCGAGGATGTGCGCCGACCAGCCGGCCACGCGCGAGCACGCGAACATCGCCGGCGCGAGCGGGGGCGGGATCTCTGCCACGTCGAGGACGATCGCCGAGTAGTACTCGACGTTCGTGGCCAGCACGCGGTCGGGAGACTTCTCCTGGAGCGCCTTGAGGGCGACCTCCTCGAGCTGCTCCGCGACCTCGACCTGCGGCGCCCCGAGCTCCTTGGCCGTCCGCTTGAGGATGCGGGAGCGCGGGTCCTCGGCGCGGTAGATCCGATGCCCGAAGCCCATGATCCGCTTGCCGCTCTCGAGCGCCTCCCGCACCCAGCGCTCCGGGTCGCCCATCGCCTGCACTTCCTCCAGCATCGGCTTCAC
>DASQTS010000187.1:0-10728 GCA_035641775.1 Thermoleophilaceae bacterium | reverse complement strand
CGTCGTGTTCGCCGACGAGCCGACCGGCAACCTGGACTCGAAGTCGAGCGAGGAGGTGCTTGGCCTGCTCCGCACGGCGGTCGACGAGTTCGGCCAGACGGTCGTAGTGGTCACGCACGACCCCGAGGCCGCCGCCTACGCGGACCGGCTCGTGGTGCTCCGGGACGGCCTGGTGGTGCACGACGGCGCCGCCGGCAGCGCGGACGAGGTGATCGAGCTGATGAAGGAAGTGGCGTGACCAAGGTCGCGCTGAAGGGCCTCGCGGCGCGGAAGCTCCGCGCCTTCACGACATTCCTCGCGATCTTCCTGGGCGTTGCACTCGTCGCGGGCACCTACGTCCTCACGGACACGATCAACGAGTCGTTCAGCGAGATCTTCAGCGAGTCGCTGAAGGGCACCGACGTGGCGGTCACCGCCCGGCAGGAGATCCAGTCCGACGAGACGGGCCCGCCGGGGTTCCCGGCCCGTCTGCTCGACCGGGTCTGCGAGGTCGACGGCGTCGAGGCGGCCACCGGCTCGGTGTTCGCGATCGGGCGCTTCGTGGACGACGAGGGCGACCCGATCGGCAACAGCTTCGCGCCGAACTTCATCTCATCGCTCCAGCCGGACCGCTTCGAGACGCTCGACTACGTGGAGGGCCGCAAGCCGCGCACGGCGCGGGAGGCGTCGCTCGACACTCAGACCGCGGACACGGGCGACCTGAAGGTCGGCGACGAGATCAAGCTCGCGGGCGCGCGCGCCGCGGAGAGCTACAGCCTCGTGGGCCTCACGAGGCTCGGCGAGACGAGCTTCGGTGGCGCCGGCATCGCACAGGTGATCCTGCCCGAGGCCCAGCGGATCACCGACCGCGAGGGCCAGTTCGACCAGATCTCGGTGGCGGCCGCGGACGGGGTCACGCCGGCGGAGCTGCGCAACCGGATCGCCCGCGTGATGCCGCGGCAGGTGCAGGTCGAGACCGGGGAGGAGGCAGCGCAGCGGCAGACGGACGACATCGCCGAGAACCTCAGCTTCCTGCAGATCGCGCTGCTCGTGTTCGCCGGCGTGTCGCTGTTCGTCGGCGCGTTCCAGATCTTCAACACCTTCTCGATCACGGTCGCCCAGCGCACTCGCGAGTTCGGGATGCTGCGCACGCTCGGTGCGTCGCGCAGGCAGCTGCTCGCGGCGGTCGGTCTCGAGGCGCTCGTGCTCGGGATCCTCGGCGCGGCGGCCGGTCTGGCCGGCGGCCTCGCCTTCGCCTTCGGCATCAACGAGCTCTTCAAGGCGGTCGGGATCGACCTCCCGAACACCGGGACGGTCGTCGCGCTGCGAACCGTGATCGTCTCGCTGATCGTGGGGGTGGTGGTCACGATCGTCGCGGCGCTCGTCCCGGCGCTGCGCGCCACGCGTGTCACCCCGATGGCGGCGCTGCGCGAGGCGGAGCTCCAGGACGCGAAGCGCCGCGGGCGGGTGGTGACCGCCGTGGCCGTCGCGGTGGGCCTGGCCGGCCTCGCGATGATGCTGTACGGGCTGTTCGGCGGCATCGAAGACTCCGGGACGGCCGCGGGGCTGCTCGGCGGCGGCGCCGCGCTGATGCTGTTCGGTGTCTCGCTGTTCTCGCCGCGGCTCGTGCGCCCGCTCGCGTCAATTACCGGGCGGCCGCTCGAGGCCCTGCGCGGGCTCACCGGCCGGCTCGCGCGCGAGAACGCGATGCGCAAGCCCGGCCGGACGGCCACCACCGCCGCCGCGCTGATGATCGGCCTCGCGCTGGTGGTGTTCGTGACCATCTTCGCCTCGGGGCTCAAGACCTCGGTGGCGAAGACGATCGACGAGAGCTTCCGCGGTGAGATCGTGCTCCAGAACAGCGACGGGTTCTCGCCGATCCCGCGCGAGGCGCTCGACAGGGCGCGTGCGGTCGAGGGTGTGGAGACTGTCTCCTCCATCACCTACGCCACCGGGCAGCTCCCGCGCGGGGGCGACACTGTCCGCGTGGCCGCCGTCGATCCCGCGACGCTCGGCCAGGTGCTCGCGCTCACGTTCAAGAGCGGCGACCCGTCCGTGCTCGCGGGGCTGGGGCCAAGGGACACGATCGTGGACGAGGCCTTCGCCCGGGACCAGGGCCTGGGCATCGGCGACACCGTGCGGCTGCGGACGCCTATCGAGCGGACCGCGAGCTTCACGGTTCGCGGCACCGTCGAGGGCGAGCTCGATCTGCTCGGAAAGCTCGTGGTGGGCGAGAGCGCGATCCCGGAGTTCGGCCGGCTTCAGCCGAGCTTCGCTCTGGCGCGGCTCGCGCCGGAGGCGTCGCCCGCCGAGGTGCAGGATGAGGTCGACCGGGCCGTGTCCGATCGCTACCCGACCGTCGAGGTCCAGAACCAGAGCCAGCTGAAGGACCAGCAGGAGGAGCAGGTGAACCAACTCCTGGGGCTCGTCTACGCGCTGCTGTCGCTGGCCGTGATCGTGTCGCTGTTCGGGATCGTGAACACGCTCGCGCTGTCGATCCACGAGCGCACGCGTGAGCTGGGCATGCTGCGCGCCGTGGGGATGTCGCGGCGGCAGGTGCGCACGATGGTCCGTTACGAGGCGGTGATCACCGCGCTGATCGGGGCAATCCTCGGCACGATCCTCGGCGTGATCTTTGCCGCGCTCGTCTCGCGGCCGCTCGCGGACGAGGGCTTCGAGCTCTCTTATCCGGTCGGCACGCTGATCGTCTTGCTGGTGCTCGCGGCGCTGGCGGGGGTGGTGGCGGCCATCGGGCCGGCGCGGCGCGCCTCGCGGCTCGACGTGCTGCGGGCGCTCGCGTATGAGTGACTCCGTGACCGGGATCGGCGGCGTGTTCTTCCGAGCCCGCGATCCCGACGCTCTTCAGGCGTGGTACCACGAGGTGCTTGGCGTTCCGCGCGAGGAGCTGATGCGCTCCGACGGACTCGTGTTCGGGATCTTCCGCGAGGACACGGAGTACTTCGGCTCGGCCGACCAGGGCTTCATGGTCAACTTCCGAGTTGCATCGCTCGACGCGGTGCTGAAGCGCCTGCATGCCGCGGGAGCTGAGGTCGACCCCGAGACGCAGGTGCAGAACGGGATCGGGCGCTTCGGCTGGGCGGTGGATCCCGAGGGCAACCGCTTCGAGCTGTGGGAGCCTGAGGAGGGAACGTGAGCGGCGGCGGCGTGCAGGTGACCGGCGTCTCCGAGCTGGTGCTCGAGGTGGTGGACCTGGAGGCGGCGGAGGCGTTCTACGCGGGCGTTCTCGGGCTCTCGGTGGTGGAGCGATGGCCGGACCGCGATGCGATCTGGGTCATGGCCGGCGAGCGCACGCGAATCGGGCTGTGGAAGCCGCAGGTGGGGCTTGCCGGCGGCCGAGGCGGCGTGCATGTGCACTTCGCGATGCACATCGCCGAGCACGACTACGACGCGGCCGTCGCGCTGCTCCGCTCACGGGACGCGCAGGTGGAGGAGATCGCCTTCGACGGGGCAGGACGGGCCGCATACGTGACCGACCCGGATGGCAACGTGGTCGAGCTGTGGACCTGGGATGTCGGAGAACACGTGCGCTAAAGCACCCGGAGAACCGGCCGATGCTCGAAGGAATGTCCCGTCACCGCACCTGGGTCGCGCTGCTGACCGCGACCGCCGCCATCCTCCTCACACTCCCGTCCGCAGCCCGTGCCGCAACGGTGGCCGTCGAGGGCAACATCTTGCGCATCGCTGCTCCGCCCGGCGAGCAGAACGAGCTCACGATCACAGGCGCAACCGCCCCGCTCGACCCGGCCGCGCCCGCCTTCTCCGTCTCCGACCTCGGCGCTCCACTCACCCCGGGGCCGGGGTGCTCGGTTTCCGACTCCGGCGTTACGTGTGTCACTGGATCGGGCCCGGCGATCGACGTGATCGCATCGGATCTCGACGATTCCGTGACGGTCGCCGTTCCGGTGCCGGCCCACATCGACGGCGGCGACGGCGACGACCGGCTCACCGGAGGCGACGCGGCCGACACTCTTCTCGGCGGCACCGGCGCCGACTTCGCCGACGGCGGCGCCGGGGACGACGCGATCGAGTCGCGCGACCTCCTCAGCGACAGCGCCTGGTGCGGCGCCGGCCGCGACTCCGTCACGGCCGAGGTGCTCGACTTCCTCGACACCGCGTGCGAGCGCGTGGACTACGGGCCGGCGGGTGCCGTCGGGCGGCTGCGCTCGCGCACCGGCGGTGGCCGCCGTGTGCCGATTCCCGGTCAGACCTGGGCGCTCGTCGACCGCCGCATCCTGCCCGCCGTGCTCTGGATGGTCCGGCGCTATCGCGTCCGCGTCACCGAGGGCTTCGCGACGGTCGGCCACACCCGCTTCGGCGAGCACCCGCTCGGCCTCGCCGTGGACATCGAGCCCGGCCCGGGCGGCACCTGGGCCGACGTCGCCCGCCTCGCCCGCTGGGCGGAGCCGCGCCAGAACCGGCCGCGCCTGCCGTTCCGCTGGGTCGGCTGGAATGGCGACGCGAACCACGGGCATCCCTCGATCTGCAAGCCCCGCCGCGGCTGCGCGCCGCACCTGCACCTGTCGTGGTCGCACACGCCGACCCGCCCGGGCCGCATCGCGCGGACCGTATGGGTCTTCGACGTGCGCTCGGCTGGGCGCTAGGGGCGGACATTCGCGGCAGCGCTCCTTGCCAGGCGGGTGACGGTCGGTGACAATCGGTCCCTACGGCTCGGAAAGGGGGCACGAACGATGAGGCTGAGAAAGCAGCGCCCGTCGCCTGCACCATCGACCAAGTCCTCGAAGCCGCAGTGGCAGGAGCACCTGGATTCCCAGGAGCGGCCGAACCGAGAGGACCGTGCTTCAGACCACAATGTGTTCATGGACTCCATCCTTGAGCCGGTGGACATGCCGCGCTGGCTGCGGGGGCGGCGGCGCGCACGGCGGGACAAGCTGAGCGGCGAAAGGTGAACGGACCCGCGTCGGGGACTTCTCGCCCACGCGGCTGACTCAGGGGTGGTCGCCCGGCTGGGCCGTAGAGTTCCGCCGGCCCGATGCCCGGTCCCGGACGCACAGCCGCTGATCTCGCCGAGCGCCTGCTCGCGGGTGACAGGCGCGCGCTCGCGCGTGCGATCTCGCTCGTCGAGAACGACGATTCCGAGGGGTGGGCGCTCGTCCGCGAGGTCTATCCGCGCACCGGGCGGGCGTCCGTTGTCGGGTTCACCGGGCCGCCCGGCGTCGGGAAGTCGACGCTGATCGGACGGCTGGTGGAGCACGCGCGGGCGCGCGAGCGCGAGGTCGCCGTGCTGTCGATCGACCCGAGCTCGCCGTTCACGAAGGGCGCTCTCTTGGGTGACCGCATCCGGCTGACCGACCACTTCCTCGATCCCGGCGTCTACATCCGCTCGATGGCGAGCCGCGGGTCGCTCGGAGGTCTCTCGGAGGCGACGCTCCAGGCCGCCCTACTGATGGACGCGAGCGGCAAGGACGACGTGTTCCTCGAGACGGTCGGCGTCGGTCAGGCCGAGGTGGACATCATCGACCACGCCGACACCGTCGTGCTCGTGCTGATGCCCGGCAGCGGCGACTCGATCCAGGCGCTGAAGGCGGGCGTGATGGAGATCCCCGACGTGATCGCGGTCAACAAGGCCGACCATCCGCTCACGGACACGATGGTCCGGGAGGTCCGCGGCGTGCTGTCGCTCGGCCCGCAGGAGGGGTGGCGCGTCCCGATCGTGAAGACCGAGGCGAGCCGCGGCGAGGGGGTGGAGGAGCTCGCGGTGAAGATCACAGAGCACCGCGAGTTCATCGACGAACAGGGAACGCTGGCCGAGCGCCGGAGGCGGAACCTGTTGAACGAGGTGGTGGCGCTCGCCGCCGGCCGCCTGCGCCGGCAGCTCGAGGCGCAGGTGCGTGACGACCCCGAGGTGCAGGAGCTGCTCGACGAGGTGGCGGCCCGCCGCCTGGACCCCGCGAGTGCGGCGGCGAAGCTGCTGGAGCGCGAAGAGTAGGCTCGCCCCCGTGGGCGAGTCGCGCGCTTATCGGCTGGAGCCGGGCGAGCCGCTGCCCGAGGGCATAGCTCGCATCGCGCGCGGGCGCATCGATCATGCGGTCGACGAGCTCCGCGGAAACACCGACAGCACGTCCGAGCAGGCCGTTCACGAGGCGCGCAAGGACATGAAGAAGCTCCGCGCGCTGCTCCGGCTGGCGCGCGGCGAGCTGGGCGAGCGGACGTACGCGCGCGAGAACGCCTGCTTCCGCGACGCGGCCCGCGAGCTCGCGGGAGCGAGGGACGCGGACGTCATGCTCGCGACGCTGAAGGCGCTCGAGCTGCCGGACGGCCTCCGCGGGGAGTTGCGAAGGCGGATCCAGGACGGGCATTCGGAGCAGCGCTCCGAGGGCCGCGAGGCCGCCGCCCGGGAAGCGGTGGCGAGCCTCGAGGAGGCGCGCGGGCGGATCGACGACTGGCCGCTCGAGCGCGACTCGTTCGCGGCTCTGTCGGAGGGGCTCGAGCGCACCTATCGGCGCGGGCGGCGCGAGTTCAGGGAGGCGCGGGCCGAGGGAGTAACCGAGGCGCTTCACGAGTGGCGCAAGCGGGTGAAGCAGCTCTGGTACCACGCTTCGCTGCTCCGGTGCGCCTGGCCGCCGGTGCTGACCGCTTTCGCGGACGAGGCCCACGAGCTGTCCGACCGTCTCGGCGAGGACCACGACCTCGCGATGCTTGCCGGCTGGGCGGCGGAGCACGTGGGCCACGAGCCCGAGCTGGTCGACGCGGTGGAGGACCGCCGCGAGCCACTGCAGAGCGAGGCCTTTGCGCTCGGCGGGCGGCTGTACGCCGAAAAGCCGTCGGCCTACGTCAGGCGTATCGAGCGCCTGTGGGACGCCGGCAGGGCGGGAGTTAGGGCGCCCTAATACGATAGGCCGCATGAGCGGCGGACCACGCACCGGCGGCCACCGCGCTGCGGGGCCCTTCGAGGTCTGGGCTGCGCGTGCCTGGAACGTGTTCAACGAGGGCCGCCCGTTCTCGCTCGTCTACCCGCTGCTCGTGCTGCCGGCGGCCGCGGTGGTGGGGCTTGCGCCGGATAGGTCGCTCGGCCTCGCTCTGCTCGGGGCGGCGATAGCCGCACTCGTGCTCGTGCGCTTTCCGTTCGCTCTGCGAGGGCGCGCGCTGCTGTGGCTGGTCGCGGCCGCCTCGGTGCCGCTGCTGGAGCCATGGCGCGCGCCGGGCCTGCTCCTCGGCGCACTGGCCGGCTACCTGTTCTTCACGGTCGTCGTGTGGGGGTCGGTCTACTACCACCTCCGCACCGGCGCGCCGTGGACCAACGGCCTGCGCTTTTGGCGCCTTGTCCTGACCAACTCCGACCCGACGAGCGGCAACGCGCTCGAGCAGCTGCCCAAGCTCCTGATCGCGCTGAGCGCCGCGACCCTCCTCGCGGAGGAGCCTGGCGCGGGCAGCGTGGCCCGAATCGCCGCCGCGCTCGCGATCGCCGCCGGGCTCGGAGCGGTGGCGGCGCGCCGATTCGCGAAGCGGCTGCCGCGCTATCCCGAGCGGACCGCCTCGGCGCCGGCGCCCGAACGCGAGCCGCTCGCTCGGCGTGTGTACGTCATCGTCGTCGACGGCTGCAACCGCGAGCGGCTCTGGCAGGCGGAGGCGCCGGTCATGGACCGGCTCGCCCGCGAGGGGACCGAGTACCTGGGCGTCGAGCCGGCCTATCCGGCGCGGACGGTCGTCTGCTTCTCGTCGATGCTCACGGGCGCGACTCCGGCCGAGCACGGCATGCGCTCCAACTTCGCGCCGCGGCTGGGCGTGCGCCGCGAGTCCGTCTTCGACGTGCTCGAGCGGGAGGGCCGGTCCGGGCGGCTGGTGGGGATCGCGCACTTGCTCGACCCGTTCGGAGAGGACGTGGTTCGCTCCGTCACGTCGGTACAGCCGACATCCGAGATCGACGACTCGCTGATCGCCGCGGCGCGCCGAGTGGTCGACGAGGAGGACCCGGATCTGCTCGTCCTCCAGCTGCTCGCGGCCGACCAGCTCGGCCACGTGCGCGGGGTTCGCAGCCCGGAGTACCTCGACCAGCTCGCGAACACCGACCGACTCGTTGGCGACTTCCTCGCCTTCCTGGAGGAGCGCGGGAAGCTCGACGATGCCACCGTGATCCTGATGGCAGACCACGGCCAGGGACGCGGAATCGGCGGCCACGGCCACCTCGACTGGGGCGAGCGGCCCGTGCCGTTCGTGGTCTGGGGCGAGGGCGCGGTGCCCGGCGCGATCTCGGACGAGCCGCGCTCGGTGCTCGAGGTGGCGAAGACGATCGCGCGCCTGCTCGGAAGCGCCGAGCCGGACGCCGCCCGCGGCCGCCCGCTGGTGCCCGTGGAGGATGCCCGGGTGAAATCTGCGCGGGCCGCCGGGCGCTGCCTCGCGATCGTGATTTCGCGTGATGAGGAGGCCGCGCTTCCGGGTGTCCTCGGTGCTCTCCCGTCCGAGGCTGCCGGCCTTCCGGTGGACGTCCTGCTCATCGACGACGGCTCCACCGACTCCACTCCAGACATCGGGCGCGCGCACGGCGCGCGCGTCCACTCGCACGCGAGCTCGCGCGGGCTCGGCGCCGCGCTTCGCGCCGGCCTCGAGATCGCCCGCGACGAGGGCTACGGCGCGGCGGTATACATCGACGGCGACGGCGAGTACGACCCCGCTGGCTTCGAGCGCGTGCTCGAGCCGATCGCGCGCGGGCGGGCGGACTACGTGCTCGGCTCACGCTTCCTCGGCGAGCGCGACGGCATGAGCTGGCACCGGACGCTCTCGAACCGCGCCGCCAGCGGGCTGGTCGGCCTCCTCACCGAGTCGGTCACGGGCGACGCGCAGACGGGCTTCCGCGCCTTCTCGGCGCGCGCGCTCGCGGAGGCGCGCATCGCACACGATTACAACTACGCGCAGGTCCTCACGCTGTCGCTCTGGGGCGCCGGCATCGAGCCCGTGGAGGTGCCGATCCGCTACCGGCGCCGCACGAGCGGCCGTTCCTTCGTCCGCTATCCGGAGTACCTGGCGCGTGTGGCGCCCCTCGTCTGGCGCGAGTGGCGCGCCGCGCGCGCCTCGCGCGCGGCCAGGAGCGCCAGTGCCACGCCGATCGCCCCCGCGAGCCAGTACGGCCAGCCGCCGCCCGGCTCGAACAACGGCCACAGCTCGGTGAGCGGCCCGAACGGCGCGTCCGGCCGGTCGGTGACGAGCGAGCCGCCGCCCCAGCGCACGTCGGCGTAGAGCCAGGCCGAGGCCGCCAGCGTCAGGGCGGCGAGCGCGATGCCCACGCGCGGATGGTGACGGAGCGCCCACGCCACGAGCGGCACCGCCAGCGGAAGCCCGGCCAGCAGGTGACGCGGCGGGAACCAGAATCCGAACATTGTGGGCGCGGCGAACGTGGCCACGAGCAGCTGCGCGCCGAGCGCCGCCGCGCACAGCCCTGCCGCCACCTCGATCGACCGCACTCCCGGCACCGCCCTCGCCAGCCGGTCGCGGCGGGATCGCCACAGCCACCAGAGGCCCGCGAACGCGAGCGCGAACACCGGCGCCCAGCGCAGCAGGCCGTAGTTGCGGTCGAGGAACAGCGCCACGAGCCGGTAGGCCCGCTCGAGGTAGCCCGCCGGAAAGTCCGCGTCGGTTGCGGTCTCGCCCGCGACGTCCGCGGCGTACGGCGTGGGCCCGCCGTACACCGCCTCGTTGATGCCTACGTAGATCGCGACCGAGAACAGCGACAGCTCAATCGCCCCAACCGCCAGCGTCCGCCGGCGCGCGCGCCAGATCGAGCGCGCCGCGAACGCGCCGATCACCACGCCCGCGGCGACAAACTTCGTGCCGAGCCACGGAAGCGAGCCGAGCAGGACGAAGCAGGCGAACGCGTCCCGGCGCGAAACGCGCTCGTCGAGCCGCAGCGCTAGCAGCGCGGCGCCCGCGAGGGCGGCCGCCGCGGCGAGCTCGGGGTACACCGCGCTGCCGTAGGCGAGAAGCGGCGGGCTGAGGCCCACGGCGACGGCCGCCCCGAGCGCCCACGGATCCGGCGCCACGCGGAGCCCCAGCCGGTACGCGAGCGCCATCGCCAGCGCGGCGATCGCCGCGAGGAAGAGCTCGACCGCCTTCTCTCCGCCGAGCGCCCAGGCCGGCGCGATCAGCAGCGGGACACCCACCCCGTGCGGCTCGTTCAGCCTTCCCTCCGTTTGGCGGCCGTGGGGGTTCAACTCGTGCGGATAGAAGTCCGCGTACGCCCGCGTGGCGTACTCGTCGAGCACGTCGACGTCGCCGTCCTCCACGAGCGACTCGGCCGCCAGCAGGTAGTGCGGCTCGTCGCCGCCGTAGTCCGAGCGATCGAAGGCGTCCAGCCCGAGCGTGGCCGCGTAGACGCCGAACAGCAACAGCCAGAGGGCAAGGGTGCGGCGCATGGCGCGCCGCACCCTAGCCATGCGCCTACGCGACGACCGCGATCTGCTCCTGATAGATCGACATGGCGCGGCCGAGGCCCTCGCCGAGGGCCGCCGGGACGACGCCCAGGTCGTCGACGATCAGCGACGCCTTCGTCATCGCGCGCTCGAAGTCCTCGTCGCGGTGAACGGCGTCCATTTGCTCCTCGCTGCCGCGCAGCAGCGCGAAGCCGCCGAGCTCGCCTCCGTGCGGCTCCAGCAGGCACACCTCGAAGCTCTCGATGCGCCCGTCGGACTGCAGCTGCCCGTACAGCTCGACGGTCTCGTTGAAGACGTCGAGCGCACGGTCCTCCCGTCCGCGTACGACCTGGCCCCAGCCGATGAA
>DASQTS010000186.1:0-21957 GCA_035641775.1 Thermoleophilaceae bacterium | reverse complement strand
GCTTCGAGGCCCTCCAGGACGGTGATGTCCTGTGCCTTGTAGGAGCCGTTTGACTTCCCGCCGTCGTTCCTCTTCGCCAACCTGTTCCTTCCGTCATCGGGGATACCCCCGCGCACCACAAAACGCCCCGACTCGGATCCCTGTCAGGCCGGGTCGGGGCGGTACATAAGACCGCTCTAGATCCTAGCAGGCTACTACCCCGATCGGACAGCCCGCGGGCTCACAAAATGCCCGCTAATCGCAACAAAATCGGCACTGCTCAGCGGTCGTTCGGGGGCGAACCTACGACGAAGCGCAACTTCTCGATCCGGGAGCCCTCGAGGGACGCATTGAGACGCTCGCGAAGGTCGGGTCCGAGGAGCTCCAGCTCCTGCGCCCAGACCCCCGATTCGCACGCGATCGTGACGACTCCGCCGCGCTCGGAGACAGGCTGAGCAGCCGCCGCGAGCCCCGGGCCGGCGACCTCGGGCCAGGCCGCTTGAACGGCGGCGACGAGAGTGGCGGGGGAGGCGTCGCGCGCGACTCCCTGGAGCGCCTCGGCGAGCGGGCGGGGGGCCAATCGCTTCATTGGGGACCGTGCCCCGGGCGAACGACCGGCACTGAGGGAGGCCCGATGGCGGGGGTTTCGTCGCTAAGCCGCGCTATGCGCGGATAGCTGACCGAGGTCCCCCCTTCAGCGGCGCCGTTCGCCCGCCACGCACGAGCGGCGGGGGGCATCATGCCGCCACGGCCCGCGCCGTCCCGGCGATCGACCCGTTCTCCACGCGGATCAGGGCGCCGGCGAGGGCGGCGCCCGGCACGTGCTCCGCCTCGGTCGTCGTGATCACCGACTGGCCGCCTGAGCGCAGCAGGTCGGCGAGCAGCTCGCGGCGCTCGGCGTCCAGCTCGGACATCACGTCGTCGAGCAGCATCAGCGGCGGGCGGGCGCGCCGCTCGGCCAGCAGGGCCCGCTCCGCGAACAGCAGCGCCAAAAGCGCCGCGCGCTGCTGTCCCTGCGAGCCGTACGCCCGCAGCGCGACTTCCCCCAGCAGCAGCTGAAGCTCGTCCCGATGCGGCCCGTGCGCGGTGAAGCCGCGCTCGAGGTCGGCACCCCGCCGTTCAGCCAGCTCCGTAACGAGCTCCGCCTCGGTGCCCGCGCCTGAGCGCGGCCGGTAGCGCAGTTCGACCCTCCCGGGCAGGCCGAGCCGGCCAGCTAAATCCGCGAACAGCGGCCGCAGCGCGTCCACAGCCTCCGCCCGGTCCGCCATCAGCCGGATCCCGTGGCGCGCCAGCTCGGCGTCCCAGGCGTCGAGCGCGGCCGGGCCCGCTGTGGCCGCCCGGATCCGGGCCACCAGCGCGTTCCGCTGCGCGAGCGCCCGCGAGTACGAGGCGCGCGTCTCCGCACGCGCGGGCCACAGCGCCGCCACGAACTGGTCGAGATGAGCGCGGCGGGCAGCGGGCGCTCCCTTCACCAGCTCGAGCCGCTCGGGCAGGAACACGCTCACCAACGGCCGCTCGTCGATTGCGCCGAGGCTGTCCACCCGGTGGCCGTCCACCGCGAGGTGCTTCGCCTCCCCCGGCTGGAAGCCGCATTCGATGCGGTGCTCCCCGTCATTGCCGCGAAGGTCGAGGACGACCCGCGCCACGCCCTCGCCGCCCCGACGCACCAGCTCGCGCTCGTTCGAGGTCCGCGGCGAGCGCGCGGTGCAGCCGAAGTAGAGGGCCTCGAGCAGGTTCGTCTTGCCCGAGCCGTTGGCGCCCGCAACAACGGTCAGGCCGTCCGCGAGCTCTACCTCCGCCGCCTCGTAGTTGCGGAAGTCGCGAAGCGCGATGCGCGTCACGCGCACGAGGTCCGCCTACACGTTGAGGCGGATAGGCATCACGAGGTACCTGAAGCCGGCTCCCTCGTCCCCCGACTGGATCAGGCCGGGGCGCAGCGGGCTGATCAGCTTCAGGACGAGCTCGTCGGACTCGGCGCTCTCGAGGCCCTCGCGGAAGAACTCCGGGTTGAAGCCGATCTCGAGCGTCTCGCCCGAGAAGGGCACCGGCAGCGACTCGCTGGCCTCGCCGACGTCCGGCGTCTGCGCGGACACGTCGAGCGTGCCCTCCGAGAAGCGCAGCCGCAGCGGCGCGTTCTTCTGCGCCAGGAGCCCAACTCGGCGCACGACCTCCAGCAGCTCGTCGCGGCCCACGCGCAGCTCGTGCTCGTACGCCTCGGGCAGCAACTGCTGGTAGTTCGGGAAGCGGCCCTCGACCAGCCGCGACGACAGCACGATGTCCTCGACGGTGAAGACGACCTGGTTCTCGAGCGCCGCTACGCCGATCGACTCCGCGCCGCCGGCGGACGCGATCCGGCCCAGCTCTTGAAGCGTCCGTGCCGGCACGTTCGCCTCGAGCGAGCCGGCCAGGTCGCTGTCGAGCCGGGTCTCCTTCACGCCGAGCCGGTACGAGTCCGTGGCGACCATCCGGAGCTCGTTGCCGCTGGCGGTGACCAGCACGCCGGTCAGGTGAGGCCGCGTCTCGTCGCGCGAAGCGGCGCGGGCTACCCGGGCGATCGTGTCCACGAACGCCGTGGCCGGCACGCTGAGCCCGGCGTCGGCCGGCGCCTCCGGAAGCTTCGGGAAGTCCTCGGTGGGGAGCGTGCGCAGGTGGAACTTCGCCGGGCCCGACATGACCTCGACATCCTGCTCGGCGCTCCGGTATTCGAGCGTCAGGTCGTCCTTTGGCAGCGATCGGACCACGTCGAGCAGCAGCCGGCCCGGGACCACCGCTTGGCCGGCAGCCGAGTCCGCCGTGTCGAGTGAGACGCGCACGCCGAGCTCCATGTCGGTCGCCTGGAGCTCCGCGCGGCCGTCCTCTACACGGAGCAGCACGCCGGCGAGGGAGGGGACGGGTCCGCGGGTGGACGCGCCACGCACGGCGACGCCGAGACGAGCGAGGAACGTTTCACGGGAAACGGAGAGCTTCAAAAGATGCTGCCTATCTCGGTAGAGGTGATTGGGGCCTGTTCAGAGGTTGACATCCGGGGCGATCCTGCTTCGGGACCGAATCGACCCCTGTGCGGAAGCTGTCCATTCTTCCATTCACACCGGTCAGGAAGCGGGACGGCCCAGTTGTCGGCGGAGGTTGTCGACGGCGGCGCGGACCGAGGCGTCGGTGCGCATGGCTGTGTTGACGCGGTTCACGGCGTGCAGGACGGTGGTGTGGTTCCGCCCGCCGATCCCCCGGCCGATCTCGGGAAGGCTGTGCTCGGTGAGCTCGCGCGCGAGGTACATCGCGACCTGGCGCGCGACCGCGACCGCGGGGCGGCGGTCGCGTGCCGTGAGCGCCTCTCGTTCGACACCGAACTCCTGAGCGGCGGCGTCGAGGATCTCGTCGAGGCGGCAGGCATCGGGCGCGGTGTCCTCACCAAGGCGCCGCAGGACGTGGCGCACGAGCCCTGGCGTGGGCGGCTCGCCCGTGAGCGAGGCATAGGCCACCACGCGGATCAGGGCGCCCTCGAGGGCGCGAACGCTGGTGGTCACTCGTCCCGCGATCTCGGCCAGCACCTCACCCCCGATCTCGATGTCGTCGAGCCGGGCCCGCTTGGCGAGGATCGCCATGCGTACCTCGAGCTCCGGGGCGTCCAGTTCGACCACGAGCCCCGAGCGGAAGCGCTCGATCAGCCGGGTCTCAACACCCGGGATGTCCTCGGGGGCGCAGTCGGAGGTCATGACGAGCTGCCGCCCGCCGCCGAGCAGCGCGTTGAACGTGTGGAAGAACTCCTCGCGCGTCTTCTCGCGGCCGGCGAGGAACTGGATGTCGTCGATCAGGACGACGTCGGCGCCGCGGAAGCGCTGCTTGAAGCTGTCGGTGGTCTTGCCGCGCACCGCCTGGACGAACTCGGTCGTGAACTCCTCGACGGTGGCGTATCGGACCTGGAGGCCGGACCCGAAGCACTCGACGTAGTTGCCGATCGCGTGGAGCAGATGCGTCTTGCCTATCCCGGGCGAGCCGTGGAGGAAGAGCGGGTTGTAGGAGTGGCCCGGCAGCTCGGCGACCGCGAGGGCCGCCGCGTGCGCGAAGCGGTTTCCGGCGCCGATCACGAACTGGTCGAAGGTGTGCCGCGGGTTCAGGCGATCGCGCTTGGGGGCGTCGCCGTTCTGACTCGCGGAGGCTCCGTTCCCGTTTGGCTCTCCGGCGGGCTGCTCCCAGTCCGCGCCGACAACCTCTACGGTCGCGCCGGCGTCGAAGCCGACCGCGGCCGCCCGGCGGAGCAGCGAGAGGTAGCGCTCGGTGACGGACGTGCGGATGTGCTCCGGCGCGCGGACGTAGACCGTGCGCCCGTGAATGGCGGCCAGCTGGAGCGGGTCGAGCCAGATGTGGAACTGGAAGTCCGGCGTCTCCCTGCGAAGCTCGGCGCGGATGGCGTCCCAAATCTCGTCTGGCTGCGTGGGCACGGGCGGTCGCGACCCTCCTCAGGGCCTGGCGGAGAACTGTTCACAGAGGAAGGGCGGGCCGGGGGAAAGTGCCCCCGCTGCCCTCGGCTCGGCGAGTGTACAACGGCCCAAATCGCTCGGAGCCGCCCGCGCCGGGGCGGCTCCGCAAAACGCGGGAAAAGCATCGCCGCCGGCATGGGCCTCGCTGTCGACAGGAAGTGCACAGGCGCACGCCCGGCGATCTTGTACCCTGGCGTGCCGGCACATGAAGCGCACCTACCAGCCCAAGAAGCGCAAGCGCGCACGCACCCACGGTTTCCGCGCGCGCATGAGGACCCGCGCCGGCCGCGCCGTCCTGAAGCGCCGCCGGGCCAAGGGCCGCAAGCGGCTCACCCCCTAGCCGATGGCCGACCGTGCGCGTCGAAGGCGCCGCCGGCTATCCCGCAGCGGCGAGTTCGAGCGCGTGTACCGCGAGGGCCGCTCGCACGCGAGCCGGCACCTCGTCGTGTACGCCTTCCCGCGCGCGGAGGGCGACGAGTCGGAGCCGCGGCTCGGCGTGTCCGTGGGGCGCAAGCTTGGCGGCGCGGTCGAGCGCAACCGGGTGAAGCGCCTGCTGAGAGAGGCCTTCTGGTCGAACGCCGAGAGCCTGCGTGAGGGCCATGACTTCGTGATCGTGGCTCGCCCGGCGGCGGCCGAGCTCGCGCGTGAGGGCGGTGAGCAGGCGATCGAGGAGGCGCTCGTGACCGTGCTCTCCGAGGCCGGCCTTTCCGTAGGCGAGGAGCGGCCCACGTGAGGACCGTGCGCACGATCGCGATCGCTCCCGTGCGGCTCTACCAGCGCGCGATCTCACCGGCGATCCCCGCCCGCTGCAAGTACCATCCAAGCTGCTCCGAGTACGCCGTGCAGGCCGTTCGCCGCTACGGTGTCCTCAGGGGGATGGTCCTCGCAGCCTGGCGCCTCTTGCGCTGCAACCCGTGGAGTCACGGCGGCGTCGACAAGGTCGAGGACCAGAAGCTCTTCCGCCCGCGCCGGGTCGCCTAGCCCATGTACATCGCCAACGTCCTCCAGCCGCTCATCGATGTGTGCCAGTGGATCCTGGAGTTCTGGCACGACCTGATCGACCCGAACGACGATTTGGCGGGCAGCTGGGGCTGGGCGATCATCCTGCTGACCTTCACCGTCCGGATCGCGATCCTGCCGCTCACGTTCAAGGGCGTGAAGTCAATGCAGCGGCTCCAGGTGCTCCAGCCGAAGATCAAGGAGATCCAGGAGCGCTACAAGGACGACAAGCAGCGCATGAACCAGGAGATCATGGCCTTCTACCAGCGGGAGAAGGTAAATCCGCTCGGGTCCTGCTTCCCGCTGCTGCTGCAGATCCCCTTCTTCATCTCGCTCTTCTACCTGCTGCGCTCCGACGAGTTCACGGCGGACATCGCGGACAACCCCGGCTTCGGGCCGATTGACAACCTCGCGGATACCGTCAGCGACCCGCTCCTGCTTGGTGTCCTGATCGTGCTCTACGTGGGCACGCAGTTGGCGGCGAGCGCGGTCACGGCCATCAGCGCTGACCCGATGCAGCGCCGGATCATGTTCGCGCTGCCCTTCGTATTCGTCATCTTCATCATCAACTTCGAGGCCGGTCTGATCGTCTACTGGATCACGACGAACGTATGGACAATCGGGCAGCAGCTGCTCGTGCGGAAGCTGTATCCGAAGCCGGAGCCGCTCGATCCGCGCGATGCGGTGCCGGAGGCGAAGCCGGCCCGGGGGAAGCCCACCGCTTCCCCGGCCGCAGCTGTGGCCTCGGACGGCGGCGGTAACGGAAGCAGCAAGGGGAAGGCTCCCGTCGCGACTGGTGGTGACGGTGGGCCGGCCAAGGCGCCGCCGAAGTCACCGCGCAAGAAGAAGAAGCGGTCGGGACGACGCCGGTGAGCTCGCCGGAGGAGCTTGCCGCCGAGGGCGAGGGCGAGACGCTCGGCGAGGCGAAGTGGGCGGCGGTGAAGGCGCTCGAGGGGCGATTTCCCGGTCTCACGGCGGAATGCGTGACCTTCGAGGTCTTGAACGACGGGGGTACTGAAGGCGGCTCGAGCGTTCGTGCGGAGGTCGACGTCGATGCATGGCGCGCGGTCGCCGAGACCATTCCGGAGGAGCCCACCGAGC
Source organism: Thermoleophilaceae bacterium (assembly GCA_035641775.1). GTDB lineage: Bacteria > Actinomycetota > Thermoleophilia > Solirubrobacterales > Thermoleophilaceae > JACVRW01. Next base: position 15,400 of record DASQTS010000186.1, on the reverse strand, counting down.
GCGTCCGGGCGATCGTCGCGCGGGTTGTGCACGCGCTCGGGCTGCACGCGAGCGTGGACATCGACGAGACGGACGACGAGATCCGCGCCACGGTCAACGGTGACGACCTGGGCCTACTGATCGGGAAGCATGGGTCGACGATCGACGCTTTGCAGCATCTGGCGTTCCGAGCCGCATTCCGGGGCGACTCCGAGCGCAAGCAGGTGACGGTGGACGCGGCCGGCTACCGGGAGCGCCGCGAGGGCGCTCTGCATCGGATGGCGGACCGCGCGGCGGCCGAGGCGCTCCAGTACAGCAGGCCCGTGGAGCTCGAGCCCATGCGCGCCCCCGAGCGAAAGATCGTGCACACGTATCTGAGCGAGCGCAGGGACGTGGACACCCACAGCGAGGGCGACGAGCCCGACCGGCGGCTGGTGGTCAGCCCCGTTGAGCGTTTCTCGTGAAACGTTCCTGCCTCTCCTAGAGGCGCTTGCGGCGGAGCCGGATCCGCATACGACCGTTTCTGAACCTCAAGCGGCGCTTGAGGTTCATGTCGCGGATTCGCTGTCCGGCCTGGAGGTTCCCGAATTGTCATCGGCGCGCCGGATCGCGGATATGGGAGCGGGTGCAGGGTTTCCTGGACTGGTTCTCGCCTTGGCTCTGCCTCGAGCGCAGGTTGACCTCATTGAGTCCGCAGGACGAAAGACAGCGGTGATGGATCGGTTGATCCAGGCGGTGGAGCTTTCGAATGCCCGATCGGTCACCGCGCGGGTCGAGGACTTCGGGCGGGTCCCCGCTTCGTTGGGTGGTGGGGCGGGTGCGTACGATGCCGTGACGGCGCGTGCGCTGGGCCCGCTGGCGGTCCTGGTGGAGTACGCGGCCCCGCTGCTGCGCGCCGATGGAGTCCTGGTCGCCTGGAAGGGGACGCGGGACGCGGCTGAAGAGGCCGCCGGCGCCGCGGCGGCCCGGGAGGTGGGGATGGCGGTGGAGCAGGTGCTGCCGGTACAGCCCTATCCGAGCTCCGAGAACCGCCACCTGCACGTGTTCCGCAAGGTCGCGCCCACGCCCGACCGCTTCCCACGCCGCACCGGAATGGCCCGAAAGCGCCCGCTGGCGTGACCTAACACTGCGCGCAATCCCGTAGGGCACCTCCGTCGATTTCCGGTCTATATGTCCGGAAAGTGTCCAAGGTCCGACCGGACGGCCAGAAGGAATCACACGTTCGCCCCCGAACGCCTTTTCCGACCGATCCGAACCGTAGGTTCGGCACCGATGGGCACCGTTGTCGCAGTCACAAACCAGAAGGGCGGGGTGGGCAAGACCACCACCGCGGTCAATCTCGGCGCCAGCATCGCCGATGCCGGCTTTCCGACGCTGCTGGTTGATCTCGACCCGCAGTGCAACGCTACGGTTGCACTTGGGCTCCCAAAGGACGGAGGGGCGAGCGTCTATGACTGCCTCTCCGGGGAGCTCACGCTCACCGCCGCCGCCATACCGAGCGGGATCGAGCGGCTCGACGTCGTCCCCTCCAGCCCGGACCTGGCCGGCGCCAACGTGGAGCTGCCCCGCATCGAGGGCTCGGAGACCACCCTCCGCGACCGGCTCGGCAGCGTCCGCGACCGCTACCTCTTCACGCTCCTCGACTGCCCGCCCTCGCTCGGCCCGCTCACCGTGAACGCGCTGGTGGCTGCCGATCGCGTGATCGTCCCGGTTCAGACCGAGTACTTTGCTCTCGAGGGCCTCGCGCAGCTGCTCGACACCTTGTCGCTGATCGGGCAAGAGCTGAACCCGCGGCTCACCGTGCTCGGGATGATCCTGACGATGCACGACGGGCGCACGCGGCTCGCCCGCGACGTCGAGCGCGAGGTTCGCGAGCACTTCCCGACGCTCGTGTTCGACACGGTCGTGCCCCGCAACGTCCGGCTGAGTGAGGCGCCGAGCTACGGCGTGCCGATCCTCCGGCACGCTCCGCAGAGCGCAGGCAGCGCGGCATACCTGAGGCTGGCGAAGGAGGTGGCCGCACGTGGCTGAGCCCCAGCAGCGTGGGATGGGCCGCGGCCTCGCAGCGATCCTGCCGCGCACCGAAAAGATCGAGAACGGCCTGCGCGAGATCCCGCTCGAGCTGATCCAGCCGAACGTGCGCCAGCCGCGCCGAACCTTCGACCAGGCCCGGCTCGCCGAGCTCGCCGAGTCGATCCGCACGCGCGGCGTCCTCCAGCCGGTCGTCGTCCACCCGCTGGCCGGTGGCAGCTTCGAGCTGGTGGCCGGCGAGCGCCGGCTCCGGGCGGCCCAGATGGTGGAGCTGGAGACGATCCCCGCACTCGTCCGTGACACCGACGACTGGGAGCGGCTCGACCTCGCGCTCGCCGAGAACATGGCGCGGGTCGACCTCAACCCCATCGAGGAGGCGCGCGCCTGCGCGATGCTCGTCGAGGACCTCGGACTGACGAAGCAGGAGGTGGGACGGCGCGTTGGTCGAAGCCGTGTCGCCATCTCGAACCTGATCCGCGTGCTCGAGCTGCCCGAGGAGGCGCTCGAGCTGATCGAGCGGGGCGAGCTCACGGAGGGCCACGGCCGCGCGCTGCTGCTCTGCAAGGACCACTCAACGCGCCGGAGCCTCGCCCTCGCAGCACGCGACGGCGGCTGGTCGGTGCGCGAGACGGAGCGGCGGGCACGCGAAGCTGAGGGTCAGCCTGAGCCTCGGTCGAAGCGCTTCAAGCGCGAGATCCACCCGGATCTGGCCGAGGCGCTCGCGGCGGCCGAGGACACGCTGTCCGCGGCCTTCGGACGGCCCGTGAAGGTCCGCCCGCGGGGCGAGGGATGCCGTGTCGAGCTCGACTTCGACGCCCCCGGGGACGCCGTCGCGCTCGCCGAGCGAGTGCTCGCCCGCGGGCACCTGCGAGCGGTCTGAGCGCCGCTACAATCGACCCTCCTCGGGCGATTAGCTCAGTCGGTTAGAGCGCGTCTCTGATAAGGACGAGGTCCCTGGTTCGAGTCCAGGATCGCCCACTCTGTAGCTCGGCGTCGCCGATTTCATCCCGCTCTAGACTGTCGATACCCATGCAGGAGATGGTCATCTACGGCGTCAGCTTCGACATGGTCGGCAAGCAGCCGATCGTGCTCCTGAAGACTCGCGACGGCAACAAGTTCCTCCCGATCTGGATTGGTCACCCGGAGGCGGCGGCGATCCTCATGAAGCTCCAGGGCGCGAACACGCCGCGGCCGATGACACACGACCTGATCTCCGAGATGCTCTCCGAGCTCGAGGTGAGCTGCACGCGCGTGGCAGTCACCGAGCTGCGCGAGAACACCTTCTACGCCGAGGTCACGCTCCAGCTAAACGGCCGCGAGATCCCGATCGACTCCCGGCCCTCCGACGCCCTGGCGCTCGCCGTCCGGACGGGCGCCCCGATCTTCGCCGCCGAGGACGTGATCACCGAGTCCGCCATCGAGTTCGAGCACGAGGTGGAGGACACGGAAGAGGTCGTCGAGAAGTTCAAAGACTTTCTCGACAACGTCACGCCCGAGGACTTCGCGAACGGCGAAGGCGAAGAAGAGAATCAGTAGCCGGCGCGGCGCTTTCGCTCCGCGCGATCAGGCATCTGCAGCACGTCCGCCCCGCCAACGGGCGGCGCCTCGACCGGCGGCGGCTCCACCGCCTCGTGCTCGCCGGTCAGCGTGCCGTAGAGCTGCACCTGCTCGGTCACTACCTCGCCGATGCGGCGGATGCCCTCGCGGATCGCGTCCTCGTCCGAGCCGGAGTAGTTCAGGCGCATCGCGTTCCGCCCGCGGCCGTCCAGGAAGGCGGCCTCCCCGGGCACGAATGCGACGTTGTCGCGCAGCGCGCGCGCCAGCAGGTCCGTGGTGTCGATGAAGTCGGGCAGCGTCGCCCAGATGAACAGCCCGCCCGAGGGGCGCGTCCACTCGGCCTGCGGCGGAAAGTGGTCGGCGAGAGCGTCGAGCATCGTGTCGCGCCGCGCGCGGTAGATCTCCGTGAGCGACTCCACGTAGTCGCGCCAGCGGCCCTCCGCGAAGTACGCCTGCACCATCAGCTGTGAGAGCGTCGAGGTGCACAGGTCGGCGGCCTGCTTGCCGAGGTTGATCTTCTCGAGCACCGGCGGCGGCGCCACCACCCAGCCGAGCCGGATTCCCGGCGAGAGGATCTTCGAGAACGTGCCGAGGTACATCACGTACACGCCGCCGTCGAGCTTGAGCAGCGGCGTGGGTGCTTCGCCCTCGTAGCGCAGCAGGCCGTACGGGTTGTCCTCGAGAATCAGCAGCTCGCGCTCGTGCGCGACCTCGACGAGCCGGCGGCGCCGCGGCGCCGACATCGTCACGCCGGCCGGGTTCTGGAAGCTCGGCACCGTGTAGATGAACTTCGGGCGGCGGCCCTCGCGGTCCAGCCGGTCGAGCGTGTCCTCGAGCAGCTCGACGCGCATGCCGTTCGCGTCCATGTCGATCTGGACCACGTCGGCCTGGTACGCCGTGAAGACCGACACCGCGCCGGGGTAGGTCGGCCCCTCGGCGATCACGACGTCGCCGGGGTCGATCAGCGTCTTCGTCACGAGGTCGATCACCTGCTGGCCGCCGGTCGTGACGAGCACGTCCTCGGGATCCGCGCGCAGCCCCTCGGCCCCCATCACCTCGGCGATGCAGGCCTTGGTCTCCTCGAGCCCCTCGGTGGGCCCGTACTGGAGCGCCTTGGCGCACGACTCCCTCGCGATCCGCTGAGCTACCGCCGCGAAGGTGTCGGGCGGGAAGGTGCTGGTGTCGGGCAGCCCGCCGGCGAGCGAGATCACCTCGGGGCGGGCGGTCACCGCCATCAGGTCCCGCATCGCGGACGACTTCATCACCTTGGTCCGCGACGCGAACAGGGCGGCGTAGCGCTCGATGTCTCGCGAGGAGCTCATGCGTGTCATCCGTGCCGGGATGGCACGGTTCCCATCAAAGCGTGGGCAGGATGCCCACGGGGGAGATCTTCTTCGGCGCGGGCGCGGCGTTAACCTCCCCGCGCGCAGGGTATCGACCCTCGGAGCCCGCCCCATGAGCCTGTTCCTCGACATCGGGACCGGCGCCGGCCTGGCGTCGGCCACGGGCGTCCGCCCGTATCTCCCGCCGCTGCTGGCGGGTGGCCTGGCGCGCGGGGACATCGGCATCGACTTCGACGGCACGGACTTCAGCTTCCTCGAGTCGCCCGCGTTCCTCGGCGGGGTGGTGGCGCTCGGCGTCGTCGCTTTCTTCCTCGAGCGCTCGCGGGCGAACCAGAGGGCGCCGGATCTCGGAGGGCGCGCGGGGCGAGGACCCGCGGAGCTGCTCGCCGGCGCGATCGGGCTGGCGCTGGGGGCACTGCTGTTCGCCGGCGCGCTCGCCGACAACGGGCATCCGGTCTGGGTAGGACTCGTCTTCGGGCCGCTGCTCGCCGCGCTCGGCTGGATCGCCATCGGCGGCCTCGTGGACCGGGTCCGCGCGCGGCTGGATCCCGAGCAGGCGGCGCTGCTCACCGTGTACGCCGACGCCGCGGCACTCATCCTGGCCGCGATCGCGGTCTTCGTGCCGCCGCTCGCTTTGCTCGCGATCCCGGCCTTCCTCGTGCTGCTCCTCGGCGGCCGCCGGCGCGAGGGCGAGAAGTACGCCGGGCTGAGGATCCTCCGGTAGTGCCGAAGAAGCTCGTCCTCGCGGTCATCGATTCGCTGAAGCCCGACATGCTCGACCAGGCGGTGGCGGAGGGTCACGCCCCGGCGCTCGCGGCGCTCATGGACCGCGGCACGTACGTGCGCGACTGCATCTCCACGTTCCCGTCCGTCACCCCAGTGGCCTCGGCCGCGATCGCGACCGGCTGCGGCCCGGGCGAGCACCACATCCCCGCGATGAACTGGTTCCACCGCGGCGAGGAGCGCTACGTGGAGTACGGCTCCTCGATGCCCGCCACGCGCGCGTTCGGGATCGTCCGCTCCCTCTACGACACCGTTTACAACATGAACCTGGCGCACCTGAGCCGAGCGCACAGGACCGTCTTCGAGCACCTCGACGACGCCGGTTTCCGCACCGCCTGCACCACCTACCTGATCTATCGCGGGCGCACGCGGCACGACCCGAGCGGTGCGAGCGTCTACCGCCGCATCGCCGAGGCGGCGCAGTTCCGCCACCCCGTCTACGGCGCGCGCGAGCTCTTTTACGCGGACCTGTTCGACACGCGTGACACCGGCTGCACCTCCGCCCTCGGCATGCCGGGCCAGCGCGACCGCCACACGGGCTGCGTGGGCGCGTACCTGGTCGACCACGACCTGTTCGACTTCCTCCTCTTCTCGCTCCCGGACAACGACACGTACTCGCACAAGGTGGGGCCCGACGGCCAGGTGCGCTCGATCGCCGAGGCTGACCGCGCGCTCGAGCGGATCATGCACGTGGCGGGGGGCCCCGAGGCGTTCCTCGATGAGCACGCGGTGATCGTCATGTCCGACCACTCGCAGACGATCGTGGAGACGGGCGTCAACCTCGCGGAGCTGCTTGGCGACGCGCGCGTCCTCACGCCCGGCGACCCCGCCCCCACCGAGGCCGAGCTCGCGGCGTGCCCGTCGGCCCGCTCCGCGATGGTCTACGCGCTCGACGAGACGCGGCGCGACGAGCTGGTGCGGCGGGCCGTGGACACGCTCCTCGGGGCCGACGGCGTGGACTTCGTGGTCACGCGCTCGAACGGGCGCGCGGTGGTGCGCTCGAGCGAGGGCGAGCTCCGTTTCGGGCCGGGAGACGACCTTGCCGACGGCCGCGGGCGGCGCTGGTCGCTCTCCGGCGACGAGGCGGTGCTCCAGCTCGACACGAACAGGGGTGCGGTGTCGAGCGAGATCTATCCGGACCCCCTGTGGCGGCTGTGGTCGGCGCTCCGCTGCCCGCACTCGGGCGACATCCTCGCCTCCGCCGAGCTCGGCTACGAGTTCGTCGACTGGGGCGGCGCCGACCACCTGGGGGGCGGCAGCCACGGGTCGCTTCACCGCGACGACTCGGAGGGCGTGCTCCTGATGTGCGGCCTCCATCCTCCGGAGCGCGACGAGTGGTCGCTCGCCGATGTCACGCCGCTGGTGCTCGAGCACTTCGGTGTACCGTTGGCGCGGTGATCGACGAGGCGAGGACCGCCATCGCCCAGCGCCCCCATGCCGTTCACCTGCGCGTGCGCGCGGGACTCAGCAGGCCGCACAACTGGGTGCAGCTCGTGAAGTTCTGCGCCGTCGGCGCGTCGGGCTACGTGGTGAACCTGTGTGTGTTCGCCGCGTGCGTCGCCCTGCTCGACGCGCATCACCTTGTGGCCGCCACGGCCGCGTTCGCCGTCGCGGTGCTGAACAACTTCTGGTGGAACCGCCACTGGACCTTCCGAGCGCGGGGTGGCCACGCGGGGTTCCAGGCGGCGCGCTTCTTCACGGTCAGCATCGCCGCGTTCGTGTTCGCGGCGGCGATCCTCGAGCTGCTCGTGAGCGTGGCCGGCGTCCCCGAGCTCCCGGCGCAGGCGATCTCGATCGTCGCCGCCACCCCGCTCAACTTCATCGGGAACAAGATGTGGAGCTTCAGCATCGCGCTCACGCGCGACTGACCCCGCGCGCGCTGATCGCCACAGCGGTCGTGCTGCTCGGCGCGATCGCTGTTCCGCCGGGCGCGGCCGCTGCCGCCGACCCCGTGCGCCCGGCGTCCGAGACGAAGCCGCCGCCGCTGTTCGACCGATCCGCCCGCGATGTCGAGCGCATAGCGGCGCGGTCCGGCGACGTGCGCGCCGCTCGTCGGGACGGATCGCTCGAGCCAGTCGCGTACACGAGGGGAGCTGGCCGCTGGCAGGTGAGCTTCTTCCGCGACGACCGCGAGATCGTGCAGGTCCATGTGGACGACGCCAGCGGCGCGATCCTCGAGTCGTGGTCCGGCGATCAGGTGGCGTGGACGATGGCGCGCGGCTACCCGGGGGCGTTCGGCCGCAAGCTGAACGCGCCGTACGTCTGGCTCCCCCTGTGTCTTCTGTTCCTGGCGCCCTTCGTGGACGTGTGCCGACCATTCAGGCTGCTGCACCTGGACCTCCTCGTGCTGCTCGCCTTCGGCGTCTCGCACTTCTTCTTCAACCGCGGCGAGATCGGGGTCTCGGTGCCGCTCGCCTATCCGGTGCTCCTCTACCTGCTCGCCCGCGTGCTGCTTGCCGCGTTCCGGCCCCGGCCGCGAGCGGGCCCCCTCGTGCCGCACGCGTCGCTGAAGCTGCTCGTCGTCGGCCTCGTCTTCCTGACCGCGTTCCGGATCGGCCTGAATGTGGCCGACTCCAACGTGATCGACGTCGGCTATGCGGGGGTGATCGGGGCGGATCGCATCGTCGACGGGGACCACCTCTATGGCGACGGCTTCTCGGCCGACGTCGAGAGCGGCGACACCTACGGGCCCCTCAACTACCTCCTCTACGTGCCGTTCGAGCAGGCGCTTCCGTGGAGCGGGCGCTGGGACGACCTGCCGGCCGCGCACGGCGCCGCGATCACGTTCGACCTGCTGGCGATCGGGGGCCTGCTGCTCCTGGGGAGGCGGCTGCGGCCCGGCCGGGAAGGGGAGGCGCTCGGAGTGGCGCTCGCGTACGCGTGGACGGCGTATCCGTATACCGCCTTCGTACTCGAGTCGAACGCCAACGACGCCCTGGTGGCCGTGGCGTGCATCGGCGCGCTGCTCGCGGCCACCCTGGCGCGCGACCGGGCCGCCGGCGCCGTGGCCGGGGCGGCGGTCGCGCTAGGCGCCGCGGCAAAGTTCGTGAACCTCGCGCTGGCGCCTCTGTTCGCACGGCGGGCGCCGCTTGCCTTCGCCGCGGCCGCCCTGCTGGCGCTGCTGGTGGCCGTGGCGCCGTTCGTCCCGGACGGCGGCCTGCGCGAGCTCTACGACCGCACGGTCGGATACCAGGCGGGCCGCCCGTCGCCGTTCAGCGTCTGGGGGCAGGTCGAGTCGCTCGACTGGCTGCAGACGGTGGCGAAGGCGGCCGCCGTCGCGCTGGGGCTGGTGGCCGCGTTCGTGCCGCGTCGCCCGGATGTCAGGCAGCTCGCCGCGCTCGGAGCCGCGATCCTGATCGCGGTCGAGCTGGCCGCGACCCACTGGTTCTACCTGTACGTGATCTGGTTCGTGCCCTTCGTCTTCCTGGCGATCTTCGGCGCGTACGGCCGGACGCTGCCGAACCGGCCGTCGCCCGAGCGCGAAGGGGACCGCGAGGCGGTCTACGCGTGAGCGGCTCGCGACCATGGCTGCTCGCGAGCCTCGCCGTCCTCCTCGCCGGCTGGGCCGTCACGTTGTGGGTCCTTCCGTGGTCCGACGAGACCGTGAACGACCTCTTCGTCTACCGCACGTTCGCGGAGCCGTTCCTCTCGGGTGCTCTGCCGTATCGCGACATCGCGTTCGAGTACCCGCCGCTGGCCGCGCCGGTGATCGCGCTGCCGGGCGTGGTCGGCACCGGCGAGGAGGAGTTCCGGTGGGCGTACGCGGCATGGACGCTGCTCGGCGCAGGGGCGGTCGTGGTGCTGTGCGGCGCGCTGGCGCGGGCGACGGGCGGCGACGAGCGACGGGCGATGATCGCCGCGGCGCTCATGCCGCTGCTGTGCGGAGCGCTCCTCCGAACCCACTTCGATCTCTTCCCGGTGGCGTGGCTGCTGGGCGCGCTGCTGCTTCTGTGTCACGAGCGCCCACGAACCGGCCTGGCCGTACTCGGGGTGGGAGCGATGACGAAGGCCTTCCCGCTGGTAGCCCTGCCGATCGCGCTCAGCTGGCTGGCCTCCCGCCACTCGAAGCTCGCGTGGCAGGGGGCGCTGGCCTGCGCCGCGGTGATCGTTGGGGTCGGAAGCGCCGCGGCGGCGATCTCGCCTCAGGGTGCGCTCGATGCCGTGCGCTACCACCTCGACCGCCCCGTCCAGGTCGAGAGCTCCCCGGCGCTCGTGCTCATCGGCCTCGACGCGATCGGCTTCGGCGAGGCGGAGAGCATCTCGAGCCACAGGTCAGACGGCCTCGTGCACCCGGCCGCGGACGCACTCTCGTGGCTCTTCGTGGGCGCCTTCGTCGCACTCGTAGCACTCCTGTGCGTCAGGTTTGCTCATGGGGGGCGCTCGCCGGCCGGGAACGCGCGCGCCGCGCCCGATCGACGCGAGCTTGTCCTCGCCTCCCTCGCGGCGGTCGCCGGCTTCGCCGTCTTCGGCAAGGTGCTGTCGCCGCAGTTCGTGATCTGGGTCCTGCCGCTCGGGGCGCTTGCGATCGCGTGGCGGTTGCACGCCCTTGCGGGAGTTGTTGTGCTGGTCGCGGTGTTGACGCAGGTCGAGTTCCCGGCGCACTACTTCGACGTGGTCGCGCGCGAGCCGTGGGCGGTCTCGATCGTGGCCGCCCGGAACCTGGCGCTGCTCGCGGTGGTCGTGCTCGCGGCACGGGCGCTCCGCGAGCCCGGCACGGATCGGCTTGCTTCGGAGAGACCGGCGCCGGTGGCCGCGGCCGGTGGGGGCGAGCCCCCTACAGCGTCGCCGGCATCAGCAGCTGCTCCACCGAGGTCGCCCGCCCCCCGGCGTCCGCCTCTATCACCACCGCGTTCAGCCACGGGTCCTCGTCCGAGGTCTCGAAGCGCACGTTCGTGAGCATCACGAAGCGCTCCAGCGCCTGCTCCCGCTTCACGCCGATGACCCCGCCGCGCGGGCCGGTCATCCCCACGTCCGTCACGTAGGCGGTTCCGCCCGGCAGCACGCGCGCGTCGGAGGTCGGCACGTGCGTATGCGTGCCCACGCACGCGGTGACCCGGCCGTCGAGGTGCCAGCCCATCGCGACCTTCTCGCTCGTGGCCTCGGCGTGCATGTCCACGAGCACCGCGTCGACCCGGTCGCGCAGCTCGGCGAGCACCGCGTCCGCCTCCGCGAACGGCGAGCGCACCGCCTGGAGGAACACCAGGCCGGACAGGTTGACCACCCCGAGGCGCACGCCGTCCGTTTCGACCACGGTGTGACCGCGACCCGGCGAGCCCTTCGGGTAGTTGGCCGGCCGCACGATCCGCTCCTCGCGGTCGAGCAGCTCGTAAACCTCCCGATGCCGGTAGGCGTGGTTGCCGAGCGTGATCGCGTCGGCGCCCATCTCGAGCAACTCGCGCGCCGTCTTCTGCGTGATCCCAACGCCTCCCGCGGCGTTCTCGCCGTTCACGATCACGAAGTCCGGCCGATGCGCGTCCCGTATGCCCGGAAGCAGCGACGCGAGCGTCCTCCGCCCGAGGCCGCCCACCACGTCTCCGACGAAGAGGAGCTTCACCGCGGGCGATTCTGCCAACCTGCGCGCCGTGGAGACGGCGACCGTCACGCTCGCGGCGCGCGACCTCGTCAGGCGCTACGGCGAGAGGGCGGCGCTGCGGGGCGTCTCGCTCTCGGCCGGCAGGGGCGAGCTGGTGGCCGTGATAGGGCCGAACGGAGCCGGCAAGACCACGCTCCTCTCGATCCTCGCCGGCATCCAACAGCCCGACGAGGGCGAGCTGACAGTGCGTCCCGAGGGCACCGGATGGGTTCCGCAGCAGGCGGCGCTCTACGGCAAGCTGACGGTCGAGGAGAACCTGTCGCTGTTCGCGCGTCTCGAGCGCTGCCCTGACCCCGGCGCGGCCGTGGACCGCATGCTCGAGCTCACCGACCTGCGCGAGCGCGCCGGCGACCAGGTGAGCACGCTCTCGGGCGGCAACAAGCAACGCGTGAACATCGCGATCGGCCTACTCGCCGAGCCCGAGGTGCTCCTGCTCGACGAACCGAGTGCCGCCCTCGACCCGCGCCAGCGCGCGCGGCTGTGGGAGTTCATCGGCAGCCTCGCGGGCGAGGGGACCACGGTCATCTACGCCACCCACAACATCCAGGAGGCGGACCGCTACGCGAGCCAGCTGATCGTGCTCGCCGACGGCGAGCGCCTCTTCGACGGCCCGCCGCGCGAGCTCGAGCGCGCCGTCGGGACCACCGGCCTCGACTTTGAGGAGGCGTTCGTGGAGTTCCTCCGCGAGCGCGGCCACTGATGCGCTGGCTGTTCCTCAAGGACCTGAGGATCCTGCGCCGGTCGCCGCTCCTCGTGGCGCTGCTCGTGCTGTACCCGGTCGTGATCGCCGTGCTGATCGGCTTCGCGCTGTCGCGCGGCCCCGACAAGCCCGAGGTGGCGTTCTATAACGGCCTCGCCGGGCAGTCGGCGGTCGTCGAGCTCGGCGGCGACCGGATCGACCTCGCCGCCGAGGGCCGGCGCCTCTTCGACGCGATCGAGCCCGTGCGCGTGGACAGTCGCGAGGACGCCATCCGCAAGGTGCGCGACGGCGACGTGCTCGGTGCGCTCGTGATCCCGGACGACCTCGCCACGAACATCCAGTCGTCGCTCGAGCCCGGCACGGTCGAAGTCTTCTACAACGCCGAGGACCCGGCCAAGCGCCAGTACGTGGAGAACACGATCAGGGCGCAGGTCCAGTCGGCGAACGCGGCGCTCACCAAGCGCGTGGCCAGGGAGGCGCTCGCACTGCTCGACCTGATCAGCCAGGGCGGCGACTACACGTTCCTCGGCCAGACCTTCGACGTGCTCGGCCTGCAGCGCGCCGAGGCGATCCTGGAGCAGGCCCGCGCCGAACTGCCGCCCGGGTCGAAGGAGCGCGAGGAGCTCGACCGCGTTATCACGTTCGGCCGGCTCGCGCGCGAGAACCTCGCCTTCTCGGACGACGTGCTCGCCGTCGTGGGCGAGCCGATCCGGGTGAAGGCGACGCCGCTCGAGGGCGGAACCACGTCGCTCAGCTCGTTCGCGGTCGCGCTGGCGGTGGCCGTGTCGCTGATGTTCATCACGCTGCTGCTGGCCGCCGGGATGCTGGCCCTCGAGCGCGAGGAGAACGCCTTCTCGCGCCTCGTGCGAGGGCTCGTCTCGCGGACCGGGCTGCTCGCGGAGAAAGCCGGTCTCGCGACGGCGTGCTCGGTGGTCGTGTGCCTGCTGATGCTCGCCGGCCTGACGCTGTTCGTGGAGGTGGACTGGGGCCGCTTTCCACTTTGGCTCGCCGCGCTCTCGCTCGGAGCGCTGGCCTTCGCCGCGCTCGGCCTGGCGATAGGCGGGCTCACCCGCGACGTGCGCGCGGCCTCGCTGCTCGCCTTCATGCTCTGTCTGCCGCTGGCGTTCCTCGCGCTGGTGCCGTCCGGCGCGGTGGCGCCCGCGCTGTACGACGTGACCCGCGCGATCTCTGCGGCGTTCCCGTTCAAGCCCACGCTCGACGCCCTCGATGCCGCGCTCAATGACGTCGGCGACCTCGGCGGCCCGCTGCTCCACCTCGCGCTGCTCACCGTCGTTTTCGGCGCGCTCGGCCGGCTGGCCTTGAGGAGCTTCGCGTGACGCGCGAGGAGACGATCGACCGCGCCTACGAGGCGTGGACCCGCCGCGAGCTCGACGTCCTCGTGTCGCTGACGCACCCGGAGAGCGAGGCGCGCCCGATCCTCGGCGCGAACATCGGCACGGGCGTCTACCGTGGCCACGACGGCCTGCGCGACTGGATGCGCGACCTCCACGGCGAGTGGGAGACATTCGAGACGCGTGTCACGGGCGTCGAGGAACAGGACGAACGGTCGCTGTGCACGATCCAGGTCCGCGCCCGCGGACGCGCGAGCGGCGCGGCGATCGAGGGGGAGATGTACCACCTGCTCGAGTTCCGCGAGGGCCTGATCTGGCGGCTCGAGGCATTCCTCGACCGGGACGCGGCCGTGCAGGCGCTCGGGGCCACCTAGACTGAACCCCGGAGATGCCCTTCCCGGCCACAAGACTGCGCCGCCTGCGCAAGACCGGCGTCATGCGCGAGCTCGTCCGCGAGACCACCCTCACGCCCGCCGACCTCGTGCTTCCGATATTCGTGCAGCTCGGGGAGGACCGCACGCCGGTCGAGGCCATGCCCGGGGTGGAGCGCATGTCGATCTCGCACGCGGTCGAGGAGGCCGGCGAGGCGCACTCGCTGGGCATCCCGGCCGTGCTGCTGTTCGGCGTGCCCGCGGAGAAGGACGAACAGGGCTCGGGCGCCTTTGACGACGAGGGCGTGGTGCAGCTCGCCGTGCGCGCGATCAAGGACGCCCATCCGGACCTGCTCGTCATCACGGACGTGTGCCTGTGCGCCTACACCTCGCACGGGCATTGCGGAGTCGTGCTCGACGACGGCACGGTCGACAACGACGTGAGCCTCGAGCTGCTCGCGAAGACGGCGATCTCGCATGCCCGCTCGGGCGCGGACGCCGTGGCGCCGAGCGACATGATGGACGGGCGGGTCGGTGCGCTGCGCTCGCAGCTCGACGCCGAGGGCCACAAGGACCTGCCGATCATCGCTTACTCGGCGAAGTTCGCCTCGGCCTTCTACGGTCCGTTCCGCGAGGCGGCCGGCTCCACGCCCGCGTTCGGCGACCGGCGCAGCTACCAGATGGACCCCGCGAACTCCGACGAGGCGGTGCGCGAGGCGCTGCTCGACGTGGAGGAGGGCGGGGACATGGTCATGGTGAAGCCGGCGCTCCCCTACCTCGACGTGATCCGGCGCGTGAAGGACGCCACGCGCGTGCCCGTGGCTGCCTACAACGTGAGCGGCGAGTACGCGATGGTGAAGGCCGCTGCGGCCGCCGGCTACCTCGACGAGGAGTCCACGGTGCTGGAGGGCCTTGTCGCCATTCGCCGCGCCGGCGCCGACATCGTGATCACCTACCACGCGAAGGACGTGGCCCGATGGCTCAGCCGATAGCCAAGGTTCGGAGCCGAAAGGACGGGTCCGCGGTCCCGCTCGACGAGCTGGATCGCAAGCTCCTCAACCTGCTTCAGGGCAGCTTCCCGATCGCGCCGCGGCCGTTCGCCCACGTGGCGGAGCTGGCCGGCGTGCTGGAGGAGGAGGTTCTGGTCCGAACCGCGCGCCTCCTGGAGGAGCGCATCATCCGCGAGATCACGCCAATCTTCGACACGCGCGTGCTCGGCTACAGCTCGATGCTCGTGGCGGCGAAGGTCGATCCGGAGAACCCGTGGCGCGCCGCCAAGATCATCAACTCGCACCCGGGCGTGTCCCACAACTACCTGCGCGACCACGACTTCAACCTCTGGTTCACGATCGCGACCGAGCCCGGCTCGCGGCTCGGCCTCGACGGCACGCTCGACGTGCTCCAGCGGCTCACCGGAGCGGAGTCCGTGCGCCAGCTGCCGACCCTGCGCCTGTTCAAGATCCGTATGGACCTCGAGATGGAGAAGGGCACGGAGACGCTCGCGGCGGCGGCCGAGGCGGTGGACCACAGGGAGCCCGAGGCAATCGAGCTGTCGGACCGCGACATCGCGGTCATCCGCGCCGCCCAGGGGCCGATGGAGGTGGTGTCCGAGCCGTTCGCGGGCGCCGCGGCGGAGCTCGGGACCTCGGAGGGCGAGCTGCTGGAGCACCTCGAGTCGATGAAGGAGCGCC
>DASQTS010000185.1:0-4324 GCA_035641775.1 Thermoleophilaceae bacterium | reverse complement strand
CGAGTACGCCTGGGGCGGCTACTCGGACTCGTTCTTCATCCGCTCCCGCCGCTGGATGCTGTGGGGCTACAACCGCCCCGGGAACTTCAAGCTGTTCGACCTGCGCCGCGACCCCGGCATGAAGCACAACGTCGCGGCGCGGCACCCGGGCGTGGTCGACCGCCTCTACGGCGCCGTGCTCGACCGCGCCGGCGGCCGGCTGCCCTGGTACGGCGGCGAGTAGCCGCCGGGTAACCTCCGCCGCCCATGCGCCAGAAGTCGCCCGAGACCTACGAGGAGAAGCTCGCCCAGCTCCAGGAGCTGCGCGAGCAGGCCGTTCACACCAACCCGCAGGCCGAGGAGAAGCAGCACGCCCGCGGCAAGCTCACCGCCCGCGAGCGGATCGACAAGCTCGTCGACCCCGGCTCGTTCGAGGAGCTCGACACCTTCGTCCGCCACCGCACGAGCGACTTCGGGATGCTCGACAACCGCCCCTGGGGCGACGCGGTGGTCACCGGCCACGGCACGATCGACGGCCGCCCCGTGGCCGTCTTCTCGCAGGATTTCACCGTCTTCGGCGGCTCGCTCGGCGAGGTGATGGGCGAGAAGATGGTGAAGGTGATGGACCTGGCGGCCAGGATCGGCTGCCCGGTCATCGGCATCAACGACTCAGGCGGGGCGCGCATCCAGGAGGGCGTCGTGTCCCTGGGCGCGTACGGAGACGTCTTCGTCCGCAACGTCCAGTGCTCCGGCGTGATCCCGCAGATCTCCGTGATCATGGGCCCCTGCGCGGGCGGCGCCGTCTATTCCCCGGCCATGACCGACTTCATCTTCATGGTCAAGGAGACATCGCACATGTTCATCACGGGTCCCGACGTGATCAAGACGGTCACCGGCGAGGAGGTCGAGTTCGAGGAGCTCGGCGGCGCGATGACGCACAACTCGAAGTCGGGCGTGGCGCACTTCGCGGCGGACGACGAGCAGAGCTGCCTCGAGGACGTGCGCTACCTCATGTCGTTCCTGCCCCAGAACAACCTCGAGCTCCCGCCGCAGATGGACACGGGCGACGACCCCGACCGCGTCGACGAGGCGCTCGACAGCGTGGTGCCCGACAACCCGAACAAGCCGTACGACATGCGCGACGTGGTGCACCTCGTGGTCGACAACGGCGAGTTCTTCGAGGTGCAGGAGCACTTCGCGCGCAACATCGTGATCGGCTTCGCGCGCCTGAATGGGCGCCCGGTGGGCGTGGTGGGCAACCAGCCGAGCCAGCTCGCCGGGGTGCTCGACATCAGCGCCTCGGAGAAGGCGGCGCGCTTCGTCCGCTTCTGCGACGCCTTCAACATCCCGATCCTCACCTTCATGGACGTGCCCGGATTTCTGCCCGGGACATCGCAGGAGTGGGGCGGCATCATCCGGCACGGCGCGAAGCTCCTGTACGCGTTCACGGAGGCGACCGTCCCGAAGCTCACGGTGATCACGCGCAAGGCGTATGGCGGCGCCTACGACGTCATGAACTCGAAGCACATGCTGGCGGACTTCGTGTTCGCCTGGCCGACCGCCGAGGTCGCGGTGATGGGGCCCGAGGGCGCCGTGAACATCATCCATCGGCGCGACATCCAGGCCTCGCCGACGCCGGACGAGCGGCGCGAGAAGCTGATCGGCGACTACAAGGCGCGCTTCGCGAACCCGTACTCGGCGGCGGAACGCGGGTACATCGACGACGTGATCATCCCGCACGAGACGCGGCCGAAGCTGATTCGGGCGCTGGAGCGGCTGCAGACGAAGCGGGTCGAGACGCCGAAGCGAAAGCACGGGAACATCCCGCTGTAACCACGAGCGCCGCCGCCAGCACCGTGAGCGGCATCTCGAAGCCGCCGGTGGAGTCCTCGGCGATGCCGGTGAATGCAGGGCCCACGAAGCCGCCCAGGTTGCCCACGGCAGCAACGAGCGCGATGCCGGCCGCCGCGGCGCTGCCGGTCAGGAACGCTGTGGGGAACGCCCAGAAGCGGGGCAGCGCCGAGAGGATTCCCACCGCAGCGACGGTGATGGTCACGGTCAGCAGCACCGGCGACTGCGCATAGGCCGTCCCCGCCGTGCCGGCCGCGCCCACCAGCATGGGAACGACGAGACCGGTCCCGCGCCTGGCCGCGATGATCATCGCCGCCGTGGCGAACCCGTACGGAATGGCCGACAGAACGCCCACCTCGAAGTCGCTGAAGCCGGTCCGGTCCTGCACCAGGTCAGGTACGAAGAAGGTCAGCCCGAAGCCCGCGGCCAGGAGCACGAAGTAGACGAGGCCGAGCGCCCAGACCCGGCCGCTCCAGAGCGCGTCGCGCACGCGGCCGGGGACCGGCGGCCGCTCGCGCTCCACCTCGCGGGCGAGGAACTCGCGCTCCTCGGCCTCGAGCCACTCGGCGTCCCGTGGCCGCTCGTCGAGGTAGCGGAGCGTCACGAGGCCGAGCACCACCGCCGGTATCCCCTCGACCAGGAAGAGCCACTGCCAGCCGTCGAGGCCGAGGAAGCCGTCGAGCTCGAGCAGCCCACCCGACAGGGGGCCGCCCACGACGTACGCCGCCGACACCGCCGTGAGGAACAGCGCGATCACGCGGGTGCGCTCACGCTCGGGGAACCACCAGGTGAGGAACAGGATGATGCCCGGAAAGAAGCCAGCCTCTGCCGCGCCTAACAGGAAGCGGAGAACGTAGAAGCTCGCGGCGCCGTCGATGAACATCATTGCCGCGGAGATGACGCCCCAGACGATCATGATCCCCGCCAGCCAGCGGCGCGCGCCGAAGCGCTCGAGCGCGAGGTTGCTCGGCACGCCGAAGATGACGTAGCCGAGCGAGAAGATCCCGGCGCCGATGCCGAAGATCGTGTCGCTGAAGCCGAGGTCCTCCTCGAGCTGCAGCTGCGCGAAGCTCACGTTCACGCGGTCGAGGTACGCGACCACGTAGATGAGGAAGAGGAACGGGATGAGCCGGCGCGTCGCCTTCCGGAAGGCGCGTTCCTCGAGGGTCACGCGCCGACTCTAACCCGCTGCTATTTCACGATTAGCTTCACTGCCGACTTGAGGTCCCCACCGTCGCCGGAGGTGCCGCCGATGAGCGCGTCGAGCGGCTCGAGGTAAGGCTTCGCCTCCTGCCAGTCCGCGTCGTTCGCGGACCCGGTCGAGTCCACGAGGTCGAAGATCGGCTGCATGAGCACGAACATCGAGACGTCGTAGTCGCCGAGCGAGTCCCGCGCCTCTATGAACTCGGACGAATCGCCGAGCGTCTCGCCCGGGTCGATCGCGTCGGAGGCGGCCCGCTCGCCGTAGGCGAACACCACGCGCCCGCTCTCCTGAAACGCATGGACCGGCCGGGGCACACCCTGGACCGTCGCGGTGAACCCGCCGTCACGCGGGACGATCTGGACCTCTCCGCCGCCCTGCGTCCGGGCCAGGCGCTCGATCGCGTCGAGGAACCGGCCCGAGGCGGCCTCGTCCTTCGTCTCGATCACGAGCGCGCCGTTCAGCTCGGAGACGCTCTCCCCGCGGACGAACACGCCGAAGTCGCCCATCCAGTCGATCACGTCCTCCTGGAGGTCCAGGCCCGTGGCGGCCCTGAACTGCTGCTCGATCATGTCGCGGCCGCCGACGGCGCCGGCGAAAGCGTCGACCGTGAAGTCGACCACCTGCCCGAACTCCGTCTGGGCAGTGGCGAGCCACGAGTCGGCGGGCAGTTCGGTCAGCAGGTCGCTCGCCTGACCGAAGAACGAGATCCGGCCGAGGTCCTCCGGCACGGAGCCCTCGAAGGTCACGCCATCGCGGTCCGCGTCGAGCGTCGCGGCGAACGGCTCCCTGAACAGCCTCTCCAGGGAGTCCGGCATCGGTGCGCCCGCCCGCTGCAGGGACGCCTGGAGTGCGGGCGAGTTGACGAAGAAGAGGCCGAGCCTGTCCTCGGCAGCGTCCTCCAGGGCCTCCTCGTAACCCTCGAGGTCGGAGAGTTTCTCGCCGTCCTCCTTCGTGTCGATCACGGCCTTCACGCCGGCCTCCGTGCCGAGCACCACGTAGCCGTCGAAGACCGCGGCGGCCTCCCCGGACTCGTCGGTCATGTACTCGACTTCCTTGTACGTGGTGCGCGAGATCTTGCCCTCGCCGGTCTTCTCGACCGCCTCGAGCGCCGCGTCCTCATCCTCCGTCGCCACCAGAGCGGCGGTCGCCCTGAAGTTGCCGGCGTTCCCCCCGCTCGCGAAGAAGGCCGCCTCGTCGCCGAGCCACGGCTCGATGTCCTTCGAGAAGCTCACCGGCGCCTCGGACTCGCGGAGCGCCTTGTCGATCAGCTCCTTGAGCTTGTCGCCGGCC
>DASQTS010000184.1:0-4811 GCA_035641775.1 Thermoleophilaceae bacterium | reverse complement strand
GACGGCCAGGTATACCCGGGGGTGCCGGAGACGCTCGCCGCGCTGCACCAGGCGGACGGGGTCATCAACTCGCTCCTCACCGGCAACCTCCAGGCCAACGCCGCGGTGAAGGTAAGCGCCTTCGGGCTCGACCGCTGGCTGGATTTCGAGTCGGGCGCCTACGGATCCGACCCGCACGAGCGGCGCTCCGACCTCGTGGCCATCGCGCGCGAGCGCGCCACGGCGCGCTACGGCGAGCCCACGGGCGTGGTGCTCGTGGGCGACACCCCGCTGGACGTGCTGGCCGCGCGCGAGGCGGGCGCGCGCGCCGTCGCCGTGGCCACCGGCTTCGCGAAGCTCGACGCGCTGCGCGAGTCCGAGCCCGACGTTCTGCTTCAGGACCTGAGCGAGACCGAGGCCGCGATCCGCGCGATCACGGCTTCCACTTGACGCTGCAGCCCACCGGCTCGGTCTCGGGCAGCGCGATGTCCTCACGCGCGCGCAGCCCGTTCAGCGCGTCGCGCAGCCACTGGGCGTTCTGAGCCTCGTCCGCGTGGTCGGCGTCGGGCGCGCCGCGGTAGCGGAGCACCCCGTCCGCGTCGGTCACGAACACATCCGGCGTCGTCCTCGCCCCGTACGCGCGCGCGACGTCCTGTGACTCGTCTCGCAGGTATGGCATCGGCCAGCCGGCGTCAGCGTTCACGCGCTCCTTCATCGCGGCGAACGAGTCGCGCGGATAGCGCTCGGCGTCGTTCGGGTTGATCGCGTAGAAGTTCACGTCCGGGTAATCGCGCGCCACGTCCATCAGGCGGTCGTGCCAGGCGAGCGCGTAGGGGCAGTGGTTGCAGGTGAAGACCACGACCGCGGGCGTCTCGAACGCCTGCGCGTTCCCGTCCGTGTCGGGAAGCTCGAACCCGGGCGCCTGCTCTCCGACCTTCACGCCGCTCTGCTCCTCACTGCGTCGCGCAGATCCTCAGGATCGGGCGTGGGTGAGATTCGGCCGTCGCGCCGCCGGTACACGCGACACGTCAGCGAGAACGGCTCCCCGTCGGGCGGCGCGACTGCGTCCTCGCCATCGATGCGCACGGTGGGCGAGCCCGGAAAGCGCTCGCGTCGCGCCTGTTCGTCGCTCGTCACCTCCACGAGCCTGACGTCGGCATCGACCCCCTCTTCGCGCAGGATCCGCTCGAGCTCTGTCAGAGCGTCCGGATAGGACGGGCAGCCGTCCCACCACAGGAGCTCAACCGTCATGTACCTCCACGCGCTCGATCTTCGCGTCCTCGACCGGCCGGTCGCCCGGGCCGGTTTCGAGGCCCTCGATCGCGTCCACGGCCTCCATGCCGGAGGTCACGCGGCCGAAGACCGTGTGCTTTCCGTCGAGCCAGGGCGCCGCGCCGGTCGTGACGATAAAGAACTGGCTGCCGTTCGTGTCCGGCCCGGCGTTCGCCATAGCGAGCGCGCCGCGCTCGATCTTGTGCTCGTTGATCTCGTCCTCGAACTGGTAGCCCGGCCCGCCCGTGCCGGTGCCGTGCGGGCACCCGCCCTGGATCATGAAGTCGCGGATCACGCGGTGGAAGACGAGCCCGTCGTAGAAGCCGTCGCGCGACAGCTTCTGGAAGTTCTCGACCGTCTTCGGCGCGTCCGAGTCGAACAGCTCGACCTCGATAGGCCCGTGGTTGGTGTGCATCGTCGCGTTGCTCATGCTCTCTTCGTGACCTCCACCTGGAGCTCTGCTCCCCGTGCTTTTTTCCCGGAAACGGTCTGGGCGACGTCGTCCGCGCGGTCGGCGGGCACCTCGACGAACGAGAAGCGCTCCAGCACCTTGACGTTGCGGACGTCGTCGTTCTCGAGATGCGTGTTGTCGACTACCGCGCTCACGATGTCCGCCGGCTCGACGCCGTGGCGGCGTCCTGCCGAGACGATCAGCTTGACGTAGGGCACGCCGTCACGCGGGTGCGGCTTCGTGTGGCGCGGCCGGCGCGTCTCGCGCTCGGGGTCGCGCGTGTGCCCGCCGTCGCGTCTGCGCGCACGCGGCTTCCCGTTCTCGCTCCACTGCTCGATCTCGGTCTTGGCATGGCGCTCGATCGCCTCGAGCTCGCGGCGCTGCTTCGGCGTGATCAGGGTGATTGCGCGGCCGCTCTCGCCCGCGCGGCCGGTCCGGCCGATGCGGTGGACGTAGACGTCGGGCGAGTTCGGCACGTCGTAGTTCACGACGTGGCTCACCCCGGTGATGTCGAGCCCGCGCGCCGCCACATCCGTGGCCACGAGTAGCCGCTCGCGGCCGCCCTTGAAGGCGATCATGACGCCGTCGCGCTGACCCTGGGTCATGTCGCCGTGGAGCGTCTTCACGCGGACGCCGGCGTCCCCGAGACGGCGGGCCAGCCGGTCCACGCCGATCTTCGTCCGCACGAACACGATCGCCTGGTCGGGCCGTTCGTCCTTGAGGACGCGCACGAGCGCGTCCGGCTTCTCGCGGTCCGGCACCTCCACGTAGTACTGCTCCACCGTGTCGATCGTCAGCGTGGCGGCGCGCACCTGGATCTCGATCGGGTCGTGCATGAACGTGTCCGCGAGGCGGCGAATCGGCTGCGGGACGGTTGCGCTGAAGAGCGCGGTCTGGCGACCCATCGGCGCGCGCTTGAGAATCGACTCCACGTCCTCGAGGAAGCCCAGGTCGAGCATCTCGTCGGCCTCATCGAGGATCACGTAGCGGACGTCGTCGAGGAAGAGGTGGTGGCGGCCGATCATGTCCATCACGCGCCCGACGGTTCCCACCACGATCTGGGCGTCCTTCAGCCGCGCGGCCTGGTCTCGGATCGGCGCGCCCCCGAATACGGCGACGACGTTGAGACCCTTGCCCTCGCCGTACGCGCGGAGCGCCTGTGTTACCTGGATGCACAACTCGCGCGTGGGCGTCAGGACCAGGGCCTGGACGCTCGGGTCGTCCGGATCCGCGTACTCCACCATCGGCAACCCGAACGCCGCTGTCTTTCCGGTGCCGGTCTGGGCCTGCCCGATCACGTCCTTGCCCTGAAGCAGCGACGGGATCGCCTGTTCCTGGATGGGGGTGGGAGTCGTGTAGCCCAGGTGGGCCAGGGAGTCGAGTGTTGTCTCGGACAGCCCGAGGTCTGCGAACGTCGTCACGCGGCGTTTGAGACTAGTGATAGGGCTAGCGCGAGGGGTCCAGCAGGAGCTTGCCGCTCGTCCTGCGGCCCTGCATGTCCTCGTGGGCCTGGCGCACGTCGGAGAGGGCGTAGGTGGTGCCCGCCTGCGGCACGAGGTCGCCGCGGGCGGTGCGCTCGAAGAGGTCGCGCAGCGGCTCCTCCATCATGTCGCGGCGGCCAAGGCAGTGCATGAGCCAGAACCCGATCACCGCACGGCTCTTTCGCATCAGGCGCCCTGTCTCCACGGTGTTCTGCTCGCGCCCGGCGATCCCGTAGGCCACGATGCGGCCGAACGGGGCGAGCGCCTCGGCGCACGCGTCGAACACCCGCCCACCGGACATCTCGAGCACCACGTCCACCCGGCGCCCCTCGTTCGCCTCGATCAGCGCGCCCTTCAGGTCGTCCTCCCCCGGGTCGACCGCGGCGTCGGCGCCAAGCTCCAGCGTCAGCGCGCGCTTCTCCTCCGTGCTGGCCGTTGCGATCACGCGTCCAGCCCCGAACGGCTCCCCGAGCTGCACAGCCAGGTTGCCCACGCCGCCCGCGCCGGACACCACGACGACGGTCTCTCCCTCCGCGAGCTTCGCGCTCGTCTTGTACAGGTGCCACGCGGTGAGCCCCTGGATCAGCAGGGCGAGCGCCGCGCCGTCCTCCACGCCGTCCGGTATCGGGAACACGGTCGATTCGTGCGCCACCGCGTACTCGGCGTAGCCGCCCGCCGGCACGAGCGCCACCACGCGCGTGCCGTCAGGGGTCGTGCCCGCCACCTCGCCGCCGAGGACCATCGGCACCTCGTAGCGCGCGAGGTAGGTGTTCTCGCGCTGGTGCGTGTCCGCGAAGTTCATCCCCGCGCGCGAGACCTCGATCAGCACCTGCCCGTCCTCCGGCTCGGGCTTCGGCAGGTCCACGACCTGGAGCACCTCGGGCCCGCCGAACTCCTCTATCTGCACTGCGCGCATGGGACGGCAAGCCTATGCCTTCCTCTAGCCTCCCGGACCGCATGTCGGTCACGGTCGTCGGATCGATCGCGTTTGACGCGATAGACACGCCCTTCGGCGAGCGCGAGCGCGCGCTCGGCGGCTCCGCGGTGCACTTCTCGCTGGCGGCGAGCTTCTTCACGGAGGTGCGCCCGGTGGGCCCGGTCGGCGACGACTTCGGCGAGGCGGAGTACGACGTGCTCCGCCGCCACGGCGTCGTAACGGACGACATCGAGCACGTGGAGGGCGGCCAGACCTTCTTCTGGCGCGGAAAGTACGAGTGGGATCTCAACACCGCGCAGACGCTCGACACGCAGCTGAACGTGTTCGGCGACTTCCAGCCGAAGCTCTCGGAGGCCTCGCGCGACTCGGAGCTGCTGTTCCTCGCGAACATCCAGCCCGACCTCCAGCGCGACGTGCGCGCGCAGTGCAACGGCGCTCAGCTCGCCGCGCTCGACTCGATGAACTTCTGGATCGAGAGCACGCGCGACTCGCTGATCAAGACGATCCGAGGCGTGGACATGGTGCTCATGAACGACGCCGAGCTGCGGATGCTCACCGAGGAGCCGAACCTCGTGAAGGCCGCGGCCTCGGTGCGGGGGATCGGCCCCCGCGTCGTGATCGCCAAGCAGGGCGAGTACGGCGCGGCACTGTTCACGGAGGAGGGCTTCTTCGCCCTCCCGGCCTACCCGCT
>DASQTS010000183.1:0-3754 GCA_035641775.1 Thermoleophilaceae bacterium | reverse complement strand
CGAACGGGATCGATCCCGGCGGCGGGTCCGGAGGGCCCGGGGTGCCGTGCCCCGCGCCCTCAGCCGCGAGCACCAGGTCGGCACGGGCCAGCCTGTACTCCGCGAACGGCTCCGCCAGGCCCGCACCGAGGATGCACACGGTCCGGTCGACCTCCACGGGCGGGATGCAGGCGACGGAGCCCTCGAAGATGATCGTGCCGGGGTGAAGCGACCCCGCCAGGGCGGCTCCGGCGGCCACGTTCGACTCGAACGGCGCGCCCGCGAAGCCGCCGCCGACCCGCCGGCAGCCGACCGTCCGCACCCCGGCGATCACGGCGTCCTCGAGGAAGTCGGACGCGGCGTGCGAGCCCGCGTCGGCGATCGCGATCAGCTCGTCGAGCGACGGCGCCGCCTCGGCCACGCGCGGCTCGGCCGGGCCGCCGCGGCCCATGCAGACGACCACCGGATCGGCGTCGCGAAGGAGCGACGCCCAGTGCCCCGCGACCGCGGTCTTGCCCGTGCGCTTGCCGGTAGCGATCACCGCGAGCTTGGGGCCGCCGAAGTCCACCGGCTCGTAGCGCGGCGGGTCGAGCCGGGCGCCGGGCGTCTCGTAGGCGAGCCCGAGTTCGAGCGCGAGCGCGGCAAGCCGCAGCTTCGCGGACGCCGGCAGGATCGGCTCGTCGGCGAGGTCGACGACGGTGTCGGCCCGGGGGGCGAGCCGCCGCAGCCCCTCCTCGGGATCGTCCTCCACGGGCAGCCCGTACAGCTCCTCCAACGAGCCCGGGCCGAGCTTCTCCTCCCCTCCGCAGAAGACGGCGCCCACGACGTCGAGGCCCGCGAGCACGTCGCGGACCGCGGCGGGGTGGTGCTCCCCGTCGATGAGGGCGATCACCGGCACTAACCGTGCGAGGTCTCTCCCAGCAGTCGCTGGTCCTTTTCGTAGTCGTAGGTCCGGGGGTCGAACGAGAGGATCGCGTCCGACTGGTGGAACGGGTACTTGCGGTAGACCGTGACCCGCTCGGGCGTCGCCTCGATCACGTTGTAACAGGGCTTCGTCTTGCCTCGGAGCCGTGTTGTGGACACCGTACCCGCGTTCACGACGAACAGATTCTCGAGCCGCCATGCGTACGGCACGTGCTTGTGGCCCGACAGCACCAGGTGGGCGTCCGCTCGCTGCAGGCACTCGAGCGTGTCGCCCGCGTCGTGCACCACGTTGCGCTCGCGCCCGGTGCCCGGCACGGGCAGCAGGTGGTGGTGGAGCACGAAGATCCTCAGGAAGGCGTCGTGCGCGCCGAAGCGCTCCTCGATCCACTCGTAGCGGCCGCGTCCGATCAGCCCGTTGTCGAGGTCGGGCTCGGTCGAGTCCACGGCGAGAATCGACACGCCGTTCCTGTGCAGCTCCGACCTCCGCTCGCCGAACAGCTCCTCGAAGTGCACGTAGCCCACGTTGCGCGAGTCGTGGTTCCCCGGGATCACGATCATCCGCTCGCAGGCGATCTTGTCGAGGTACTCGCGGGCCAGCTCGTACTCGCCGCGGAACCCGTCGCCGGTGAGGTCGCCCGACACGATCACCACGTCCGGCTTCAGCTCGTTCACCTCGACGAGCGCGCGGTCGAGCAGGCTCGGCACGAAGTGCGGCGAGCCGCAGTGCAGGTCCGACAACTGGGCGATGGTCAGGCCTTCGCTCACACGACCTCCCGTCGCAGCTCCGGATCGAGCGCGAGGCCGGCATCCGCGCCGGCCCCGAGCGCCTCGTGCACGCGCAGGTAGTCGCCCGCGCCCGCCACGTCGTGAATGCGCACGATGCGCGCGCCACCCGCCACCGCGGCACCCACCGCGGCGAGCGTGCCCGCGTCGCGGGCGGCCGGCGCGCGGCCGGTGAGCGCGCCCACGAAGTCCTTGCGCGAGACCGCCAGCAGGAGCGGCCGCCCGAGTGCCGCCACCTCGGGCAGGCGCCGGAGCAGGGCGATCGACTCGGCCGGCGACTTCGCGAGGTCGATGCCCGGGTCGAGCACGATGGCGTCCTCCCCCACCCCCGCCGAGCGCGCGGCGGCCATCCGTTGGTCAAGGAACTCGCACACGTCGCGCACGACGTCGTCATAGCGAGGGAACGCCTTCGTCTTCGGCGCCGCGCGCGTATGGGTGATCACGAGCGCGGCGCGATGATCGGCGCACTCGCCCGCCAGCTCGTCGTCGCTGAGGCCGCTCACGTCGTTGATCATGGCGGCGCCCGCCTCGAGAACCGCGCGCGCCACGGGAGCGCGCCAGGTGTCCACGGACACGAGCACGCCGCTCGCCGCGAGCCGCTCCACCACCGGGACGACCCGCTCGATCTCCTTCTGCACCGGCACGGCCTCCGTGTCGGTGCGGCCCGACTCCCCCCCTACGTCCACGACCGCCGCGCCGTCCTCCACGAGCCGCAGCCCTCGCGTGGCGAGCTCCTCCGCCCGCTTCGGGCCCTGCGGATCGGAGAATGAGTCGGGCGTGGCGTTCACGATGCCCATGAGCACGGGCCGCGAGAGATCGAGCTCCCGGCCGCGGAGGCGAAGCACCGGCGTCACGCGGCCTCCTCCGGCGCGGCTCCGGGCGCCGTGGGAGACGGCTCCGGCGGAGGTGCGTTCCCGGCCGGCACGGCGGCCGCTCCGTGGGGTACGAGCCCCTCGGCGAGCGCGACCTCGTGCCAGTCCGCGATCTCGCGCTCGGTGCGCGCGTCGTCCCATTCGAGCTGGCCCGCGAGGGCCCGGGCCGCCGCCGCGACTCCCTCGGACCCCGGCTCGCAGAGGCGGCGGGCATCAAGCAGCCCCAGACGTGTGCGGCGCAGCAGGACGTCGGCGACCGTGCAGCCCTGCTCGTGATCGGCCGCGAAGGCCGCCTCGGCGGCGATGTCCGGCAGGTCGGGGCTGAGCCGGCGGGCGAGCTCAGGGTCGGCTGCCGCCAGCCGCACCACGAGGTGCGCCGCGTGGCCGTACCGGGACGCGAGGTGGGCCCGGCTGTCCTCGTCCACCCCGGCGGCCTCCGGCAGCGCGCCCGCGTCCACCGGCTCCCCGAGCTGGATCTCGTCGGTCCGGCAGGGCGCCTCGCGGCCGTCACGCTCGACGATCCGGTCGACCGCGAGCTTCGCCATCCGCCGCCAGGTGGTGAGCTTGCCGCCTGTGATCGTCACGAGGCCGGAGCTCGTTTCGTACAGCTCGGCCTTCCGCGAGATGTCCACTGACTTCTTCGGGTCTCCCGTCGAGATCAGCGGCCGTACCCCCGCGTAGGCGCCCGACAGGTCATCGGTTCCAAGGGCGGTCCCGAAGAACTCGTTCACGGCCTCGAGCAGATACGCGACGTCCTCGTCGCCGGGCGGCACGTGCTCCACCGAGCCCTCATAGTCATTGTCGGTGGTCCCCACCAGCGTGCGCCCCAGCCACGGCAGCACGAAGACGGTGCGTCCCCCGCCCGCCGGCACGATCACCCCCACCCTCACGTCGAGCAGCTCGCGCGGAAGCGTGAAGTGCGTTCCGCGGCTTGGGCGGATGCGCGGCACCTCCTCCTCGTCGTAGAGCTCCTGCGGGCGCAGGCGGTCCGCCCATACCCCCGTGGCGTTCACCACGTTCGCCGCGATCAGCTCGAACTCGCCGCCGCCTACCGTGTCGCGGACGAGCACCCCCGCCGCACGGCCGCCGCGCTCCACCAGCCCGGTAACCTCGCTGCGGTTGGCGATCACGGTCCCGAAGCGCTCGGCCTCGCCCAGCACCGTCAGGACGAGGCGCGAGTCGTCGGTCTGGCAGTC
>DASQTS010000182.1:0-2012 GCA_035641775.1 Thermoleophilaceae bacterium | reverse complement strand
CGCCTTCGCGGTGCTGCTGCTCGCAAACGTCCTCTTCCTGACCGACGTCTGGCAGTACTCGGTCATCAAGGCTGGCCTCGCCTTCTTCCCCGGCCCGCTGATCGCCGCCATCGTCGCCGCCCTCTCCGGGCGGCTCGGCGGTCGCTACGGCAGCGCGCGGGTCGGCGCACCGGGCGGATTCATCTTCGCCCTCGCCAGCCTCTGGTTCCTGACCTCGCTCGGCGACCAGCCGCACTACCTGAGCGAGTACCTGCCCGGACAGTTGCTCGGTGGTATCGGCGTCGGCCTGATGCTTCCGGCGTTTACGGCCCTCGCCGCCTCGACGCTGCCACCGGCACGACTTGCGACCGGGATCGGCGTCCAGACCGCCTTCCGCCAGATCGGAGCCGCGCTCGGGCTCGCCTCCTTCGTCGCGATCGTGGGAAGCAGCACGCTCGCAAGCAAGAGTGACTTCGACGGCGCCTGGCTCTTCATGGCCATTGCCGCAGCCGGCGCCGGAATCACCCTCACACCGCTCCTCCGCCACCGGCCCCACGCGGCCGTCGAGGCTCCCGCGCCGGTGACGTCAGCGTGACCGAGTCGCAGCCTCATCGGCGTCGTGGCCTGACCGCACGCCGCCGCAACCTCGCCCTGACCGTTCACGCCGTGGCAGCGCTTGCGCTGCTGGGCGCGTCGACGGTGGTGCTGGTCGCGGGCCTACGAGCTGCGAGCCGCGACGACGCACAGGAGGCGCACGCGATCTACGCGCTCCTGCGGATAGTGACCGTCAGCCTGGATCTACCGCTTGCCGCCATCGCGCTGCTCAGCGGCGTGCTGCTCGCGCTGACCTCGGGCTGGGGGATCTTCCGCTATTGGTGGGTGGTTACCAAGCTGGCGATCTTCGCAGCGACCCTCATCCTCGGCCTCGCGCTCATCAGTCCCAGCATCGACACCATGCTCGACGTCACCGAAGCCGGCGTTCCCGGCGAGAGCGGCGCACGATGGACGCTGATCGCCGGCGCAGGAGTGCAGGTCACGATTCTGCTCGGAGCCGCCACGCTCGGAGTGTTCAAGCCCGGCGGATACGTACGCGGGCCGCGGCTCCCTCCGCCTCGGGCCGGCGCTGACTCGCGCGTGAGACCAGCCGGTTTACGTAGGTCTCCGCCGCGCTGATGTCGACCCGGGGGTCGCGTCGCTCGCGTTCTCCTCGCCGCCTTCGCCTTCGGGGTGGATGAGCTCGGCGACCCGCTCCCAAGCGACGCAAGCTTCGGCTGCAACTCGCGCAATGGAGCGCGCGCGGGATCTGTGCGGAGATGGAGGTCAGCGGCCAGGATCCACGCGAGATGACATCCCTGTGTCCGGCCCCCCTCTATCTGGGCGACGCGTCGAATCCGTCTCGCCGCGTCCGGCGCCGCAAGCGGCGTCAGTTGGCTCTTCGCCGTCGGTGCGGTCCTGTGGGCCTTCGGGTTCGCAGGACTTGACGCTTCTTGCGGAGCCGGGAGCACGACCGCTCCCTTTCTTAGAGGGGTGGACCTTTTGTCGCGGCGGGCACATGAGCGCTGGGAACGGGAGGTGCGCAGGGCCGGCCAGTCGGTCGGTACCTCGTACGCGATGTTCGTCGGCGAGGGCCGAGAACCATCCTTCCGAGTCGCTGGCCGGAGTCGGTTAGCTCGTAGAGATGACGCCGCGTAGGTCTCGGGGTGTCACGGGCGGGGCAGCGGTCTCGTCTAGGGGGTGTGCACTGCTTTTTGTTGAGAGGAGATGACAATGAAGGTGTTCGTTGCCGGCGCGACGGGCGCGATCGGTCAGCAGCTCGTTCCACAGCTCGTCGAGCGCGGGCACGAGGTCACCGGCATGACCCGCAGCGAGTCCAAGCAGCAGCTGGTTCGGGAGCTGGGCGGGCGCCCGGTGGTGGCCGACGCGCTCGATCCCGAGTCGGTCGCCCAGGCCGTGGCCCGCGCCGAGCCGGAGGTGATCGTGCATCAGCTCACGGCGCTATCGGGCAAGCTCGGCCTGCGCGACATGCGCAACCC
>DASQTS010000181.1:0-5246 GCA_035641775.1 Thermoleophilaceae bacterium | reverse complement strand
GCCCTCCTGCTCGTAGCCCGCCATGGCGATCAGCTCGCCCGAGAACTCCTGCGGCGAGCGGACGTCCACGAGGCGCGTGTTCGAGTCGAGCGCGTCGAGCACCTCGTCGCGCTTCGCGCGGATGGCGGGATCGCCCTCCTGAGCGTTGAATGTCTGGGCGGAGTAGCTCGGGACGTCGGTCGACGTCGGGCGCCCCTCCGAGATCCACTTCTCGCGCGGGCCGTTCATGAGCCTCACGTTGTGGTGCCCGTAGTACTTGAGGTACCAGTACGTGTAGGCGGCGAACCAGTTGTTCCGGTCGCCGTAAAGCACGATCGTGTGCTCGTTCGCGACGCCGCGGCTGCCGAACAGCTCGCCGAACTCGGCCGGGCCGAGGAAGTCGCGCTTCACCTGGTCCTGGAGGTCCTTCTTCCAGTCGAACCCGATCGCGCCCGGGATGTGCGCCTCGGCATACAGGGCGGGGTTCTCGTCCACTTCCACGATTCGGATGGACTCGTCGTTCAGGTGGTTCTCGACCCACTGCGTGTCGACGAGCACGTCGTTGGCGTAGTCCGCCACGCTTCCTCCTAAATCTCCTGAAAACCGGTCGAGAATTACGGTACCGAAGCCCGGGGGTGCTGCGCCGCTCGGCCGCCAGGGGTATCGTGGTCGGCCGATGGAGCACGCCCCGCTCCGACCGGTCCCATCCCGCGCCGCCGGCCCGATCGACCCGGTGGCCGCCGCGCGCGAGCTGGCCGCGGCGCTTCCGTATCTGTCGGAGGTAGAGGCCCGCGCACTGGCGCTGGTGGCGATGGCCGCCATGCCCCGCGCCGACGCGGTCGAGGCGCTCGGCGTCGACGAGCGCACGCTCTCCGACGCCCTCGCCACCGGCCGCAAGGAGCTGCGCCGCACCGTCGCGACTCTGCCGGGCAGCGGCTGGTGCGAGCGCGCGGAACGGCTGATCTCCGACCGGCTCGACGGCCCCCTCGGCGCCAACGGCTCCCGCCGCCTAGACGCCCACCTGCGCAACTGCCCCCGCTGCGTGGAGCACGAGCGCCGCCTGGTGCAGGCGACGGACACCTGGGTGTCGAACCTCGCGCCAGGCCCGGCCCTCATGCAGCCGCCGCCGCAACCGGCCGAGCCGCTGACGGAGGTGCCTAGCCAGCCACCCGCCGAGGAGCCGACGACCGACGATCCGGCCCCGCCGCAGCCCGCCCCCGGCGAGCAGCCGCCCGTGGAGGTCCCGCCCGCCGAAGACGCGCCCGCGGGGCAGGCGTCGGCCGAGACGCCTCCCACCGAGGTCCCGCCGGTGGAGGAGCCGCCCGTGGAGGAGCCGCCCGTCGAGGAGCCGGTCGAGGAGCCGCCCGTGGAGGAGCCCCCGGTGGAGGAGCCGCCCGCCGCGGCCGCGGCCCTGCCGCGCGCGCCGGCCGACGTCGCCGCGGCTGCCGAGGTGCTCGTCGCCGTGCGGACGCGGCGGCAGGTGGCTGCCGCCATCACCTGGAACGCGCTCGTCGTTCTGGCAGTCCTGCTCGCGCTCGTCACGATCGGCCTCACGGTCGCGGGCATTCTTGGAGCCGAGCTCTAGACGCTCAGCACCTTCCCCACCGCCGCCCTTATCGCCTCCACCCAATCCTCATGGGAGGCGGGATCGACCGTGACGACTTCCACCGGCATGTGCCAGGTGCGGGACGCTGTGCGCACGATGTGGGCGCCGCGTTCCAGCAGGGCCTGGTCCACGCTCCCCGCCGCCTCGTAGACGAACCCTCGCACCGGTGTGTCCACCAGGTGCTCCGTCAGCGTCTCCAGCCGGTCGCCGTGGACCTCGGGCGAGCCGCCGGCGCTGCCCATCAGCCAGCAGACCACGGTCACGCCCGCCAAGGCGGGGACCAGCGTCGCCAGCCGGTCGGGGTCCGCCACGACGCCCTCGATGCCCGCCGCCTCGAGCTCGGGCAGCCGCACGGGCGAGCGAGTGGTGCCCCGCACGGCGTGTTCCTCGAGGACCGCTGCGAGCGCCCGGCCGCGGCACCCGCAGCCCACGATCAGCACGCGAGCCACCTAGGGCCATCCCGCGACGCCGCCCGCGACCTGCGGCGGCCCGCTCGCCGGCGTGCTGCGGTACCGCTGGAAGGCGACACCGGCCCAGATCAGCTCGACCACCCCGAACGGCCACGTCCCGGCCGCGAAGCCGTAGGCGCTCGACAGCAGGCAGCCGCACCCGAAGGCCAGGATGAACCCGCGCCCGCGCCGCTCGAGCGCGTACATCAGCATCATGAAGGTCACGGCCGCGACGCCGAACGCGGTGAGCACGGCGCGCAGTCTGGCAGCGCCTAGCCGTCCGCGGCCGGCGGGGCGGCCGGCGGCTCACCGCCCTCGCGGGCGCGGCGCTTCAGCTCGTCGCGCCAGCGCTCGTCCGCAGCGACCTGAGCTCGTACGTCGTCCTCCGTGATCTCGGTCCGCCCCGACGCGCGGCGGCGCCTGTTCTGCGCCTCGATCATCTGGTCCACGTCGTCCAGCTCAAGCTCGGCCTCGACCTCGGGCGAGCGCGTGAGCCGCCAGTCCACCTGGTCGGCGCCCGACCCCGGATACCACTTCCCGATCGCCAGGAAGATCCCGATTACGACCAGCCCGCCGAAGAGAACGAACGCCGTGAACTCGTCCACGCGGTCCGAGTGTACGCTCCCGGCCCGTGCCCGACGCCGTCATCCTCGACGCCCTCAGGACGCCCATCGGACGCTACGCCGGCGTTCTCTCGGCCGTCCGCCCCGACGACCTCACCGCCCGCACGATCCGAGCGGCTGTCGAGCGCAACGGACTCGATCCCGCGAGTGTCGACGAGGTCTACATGGGCTGCGCGAACCAGGCCGGCGAGGACAACCGCAACGTGGCGCGGATGGCGTCGCTGATCGCTGGGCTGCCCGTCGAGGTTCCGGGGGTCACGGTCAACCGGCTCTGCGCCTCCGGCCTCGAGGCCGTGGTCCAGGGCGCGCGCCAAATCCGGCTCGGCGAGGCCGACCTGGTGCTCGCGGGCGGCGTCGAGTCGATGTCGCGCGCCCCGCTCGTGATGCTCAAGCCCGAGCGCGGCTTCCCGCGAGGCGGCGGGCAGCTTGTGGATACGACCATCGGCTGGCGCTTTCCGAATCCGCGTCTGACGGACCTTTACGGCACCGAGTCGATGGGCGAGACAGCCGAGAACGTCGCCGAGCGCTATGACATCTCGCGCGACGACCAGGACGCGATCGCGCTCGAGTCACACCGCCGCGCCGTCGCCGCCGCGGAGGCCGGGCGCTTCGACGACGAGATCGTGACCGTCGACGTGCCCCAGCCGAAGGGCGAGCCCGTGACCATCCACGCCGACGAGGGACCCCGTCCCGACACCTCACTGGAGCGTCTGTCGAAGCTCAAGCCGGTCTTTCGCGACGGCGGCACCGTCACGGCCGGCAACGCCTCGCAGATCAACGACGGCGCCGCCTGCGTCGTGATTGCCAGCGAGGAGCGGGCCCGCGAGCTGGGCCGCGAGCCGCTGGCGCGGATCGTGTCGAGCGCCTCCGCCGGCGTCGAGCCGTCCCACATGGGAATTGGGCCGATCCCGTCGACGCGCAAGGCCCTGGAACGGGCCGGCCTCGAGCCGAAGGACATCGACCTCGTGGAGCTGAACGAGGCGTTCGCCTCGCAGGTGCTCGCCTCGATGCGAGAGCTGGGCTTGGACCACGACCGCCTCAACGTGAACGGCGGCGCGATCGCGCTCGGTCACCCGCTCGGCGCCTCCGGGGCGCGCCTGATCGGCACGCTCGCCCACGAGCTGCGCCGGCGCGGCGGCCGCTACGGTCTGGCCACGATGTGCATCGGCGTCGGCCAGGGCATGGCGGCGGTCATCGAGGCGGTCTAGCCATGGACCGTGCCGCGGACGCGTTCGAGGACGTGCGCTTCGAGCTGCTCGAGCTCGAGCCGATCGACGAAACCGGCTGCCTCACGATCCAACGCCTCCGCGGACGGTTCCGCAACACCGGCATCGAGGTGGATGGCGCATGGGGCGCGATCGTCACCGTGCGCGGTGACAAGGTGATGAGCGCCCCACGGGCATGCCACGCCCGGCCGCGCCAGAAAGGCGGCGGCCGCGATCTGAGTCGCGGCCGCCGGTGCTTCGGGTCTGTCCAGGAGACTAGCCGCGGCTGCGGTCGCCGGGGCCGTCGCTCGTGGCCTGTGAGCGGTTGCTCACCGACGCGCCGTGGCTGGAGTCGGTGTTGCCGCCGTTGTCGTTCGAGTCCGAGTCGTCGGAGGCCCGCTGCCGGCTCGAGTCGGACGCGCCGTTCTGGTTGTCGTCCGAGCTCGAGTCGCTGGCCTGCACGCCGTGGCTCGAGTCGGTGCCGGCACCGCCCTCGCCGTTCGAACCCGAGTCGTCGTTCTCGACCCGCGCGATCGGCTGGTCGGTGCTGGAGTCGGTGGTGCCGTCCCCGTTGTCGTCGGAGTTCGATGCGCCGCTCGCCGTCGCGAGTGTGTCCGTGTCCGTGTCGGTGGCCTCGTCGTCGTCATCGTCGCCACCGCCGGGCCCGGAGTTGTCCTCGTCGTCGCTGCCGGCGCTTCCGGGCCCGCTCGACGCGATCGCCTTGCCGAGCAGGGCCTGATCGACGTCGAACGCCGCCATCGCGAACAGCGACGAGCCGGAGAAGAGGATGAACGCCACGAACAGAGTCAGCAGGCGGCGCGTCAGTGAGACCTGGTGCTCGAGGAGGTCCTCGGGTCCTTCAGAGATGCGTAGGTAGGCCGCTGATGGGTGCATGCTCGTGGAACACCACGAGCGCCGCGAAACTCACGCCAACTTGGCGCCTCTGCGCCCGAGCACGAGCTTCGCGGGAAGCTCCGCCACCAGCGGCTGGAGCATCAGCGCCAGCTCACGGGCCGTCGGGCGCCGGGCCGGGTCCTTCTCGAGACAGGCAAGGATGGCCTCCGACAACGGCTGCGGCACCCGCCGCGGCCAGGGGCGCGGCTCGTCCTCGAGCTGAGGGAAGCGGTCCTCGAGAGGGGCGCCGTCCTCGCGCGAGCGCGGCCGCCGGAAGGGCACCTTGCCCGCCACGGCGTGGAACAGCGTGGCGCCCAGGCCCCAGACGTCCGACGGCGGCCCCACGTCCCCGCGCGGGTTGCACTGCTCCGGCGGCATGTACGCGTTGGTGCCGATGTAGTCCGACAGCCGCTTGGCGCGCTCGGTCGTCCGCGCGAGCGAGAGGTCGATCACCCGCGGCGGAATCCCCATCACGAGGTTGTCGGGCTTG
>DASQTS010000180.1:0-3741 GCA_035641775.1 Thermoleophilaceae bacterium | reverse complement strand
GTTTTGGAAGAGCGACTGGTGGGTGTGCATGCCCGACCCGTTCTCGCCGAACAGCGGCTTCGGCATGAAGGTCGCGTGCCACCCGTACTTCATGGCGTACTCCTTGACCGTGATCCGGTAGGTCATGCAGTCGTCCGCCATCTTCAGCGCGTCGGCGTAGCGCATGTCGATCTCGTGCTGCGATGGGCCCACCTCGTGATGCGTGTACTCCACGTGAATCCCGAGCTGCTCGAGGGCCAGGACGGTCTCGCGCCGCACGTCCGAGCCGGCGTCGAGCGTCGTGAGGTCGAAATAGCCGCCCTCGTCGAGCACCTCCGGCACGCCGCTCTCCGGCCGGGCGTTCCGGAAGTAGAAGAACTCGAGCTCGGGCCCGACGTAGAAGTTCGTGAAGCCCAGCGACTCGGCGCGCTCGAGTGTGCGCCGGAGCACCTGCCGCGGGTCGCCCTCGTAGGGCTCACGGCTCGGCGTGACCACGTCGCAGAACATCCGCGCCACGCCGCGGTCCTCCGGGCGCCAGGGCAGGACCTTGAACGTGCTCGGGTCGGGCATCGCGATCATGTCCGACTCCTCGATCGCGTTGAAGCCGGTGATGGACGAGCCGTCGAATCCCATGCCGCCCTCGAAGGCGTCCTCGAGCTCCTGGGCGTTGATGGAGAAGCTCTTGAGCTGCCCGAGGATGTCCGTGAACCAGAGGCGGACGAAGCGGATGTCGCGGTCCTCGGCGAACGCCCGGACGTCGTCGGCCGTCTGCGGCTGATCTGTCATGGCGCGCAGGCTACAGCCAGGCGTTGGCCCAGCGCTTGAGCGCGCGAACGGCCGGCTCGAGCGCCTCACCCTTCGCGGTGAGGACGTACTCGACTCTGACGGGCGTGTCGTCGATCACCCGCCGCTCCACGATCCCCTCGGCCTCCAGCTCCTTCATCCGCTCGGAGAGAAGGCGGTCGGAGAGGTCCGGTACGAGCTGTTTGAACTCGGAGAAGCGCGTGGGCCCCTCGAGCAGGACGAACAGGATCGCGCCGGTCCAGCGCTTGCCCACCAGCTCAACGGCCTGGTGGTAGGACGAGCAGCAGGTCTCCCTCCTGCTCTGCACGACGACGGTCCGCTGGGCCACCACCGACATCGTAACCCGGCTCTAGGCGGCCTGTGGGAGCCGGGAGTCCTCGGAAGAGCCGTCGTTCGGCACGTCGCCGGCGCGGGTCACGAGGTTCCCGAAGCCGGCGAGCGCGACGTGCGCGATGGCCTCGAGGATCTGCTCGTCCTCCCAGCCGGCCTCGCGCGCCTCCTCGTGGAGGTGCCGCTTCGGCGCGCCGTCCGACTCGAGCAGCGCCTTGACGAAGCGGAGCAGCGCGGCCTCCTTCTCGTCGTACGAGTCGAACTCGCGCGCGAGCGCGATCTCGTCCATGCCGAGGCCCGCGTCGCGGCCGGTGCGCTGGAGCGTCGAGAGGGCGTACTCGCTGCCCTGGTGCTCGGCGACGGCGAGCGCGATGCGCTGCTGCGTCGCGTAGGTGAGCGTGCCGTTTCGGAGCTCTGAGCGGAAGCGCGCGTACGACCGCAGGACGGCCGGCGAGCCGGCCATCACCCCGAGGAAGTTCGGCAGCTGGCCTCCGCCCGCGAGCGCGCCCTTGAGGATCGGCACGCTGCGCTCGGGCGCCGTCAGCTCGTCATGGACCTGGAACCTGCTCTCCTTCGTCTTCATTCCCCGCTCTTTCCGCGTACTGACTTACGTCACGTAAGTGTACGTGAGAAAGGAGTGCTTGACACGCCAATCAGGCGCGCGGCGGCGGCTCAGGCGTGCGCGGATCCGGCCGCCACGACCATCAGGAAGAGGCCGAGGAGAAATGCCCAGAGACCGAGCCGCTCGGGCTGGGCGATCTGGTTTTCGAGCACCGAGTTCGCGCGGCGCCGGGCCGGTGTGGGCTGGCCGGTGATCGTGACGGAGCGGCGCTCGCCGAGCGGCTGCTCGGTGAGCAGCTCGGCCGCCCGCCGCTCAAAGCGGCGCGGCTCCTCGCGGGTGGCGTCCTCGCTCGGGCGCAGCTGCGAGACGGTGCCGCCCGCGCCGGCGTCCTCTTGCTCGCGGCCGTAGCGGCTCGGGCGGCGCTCGGCCGCCTCGATCTTCCGTTCCCACTGGAGGAGGACCGCCTCGCGGCTCATGTCTTCCTGGTCGTGCTCCCGCACGGCGCGGGCACCGGCACTGTGCATCGGTTCTCTCTCTTTTCGCCTGCGGGGTTAGCTGACGGGCTCGCGCTTGGAGAATGCGCTACGCGAACTTGCGATTCGCCCCTGACCGACCGGTCACCTGGGTCCCCCACGCCCCGAAATTTCCCCCGGAGCTTCGGCTTCGATGGACGGCGGCCATGCTAGCAGCAGAGCGCATGGCCCGGACGGAAAAGCCCGGTGCGTGCGCGGAAAATGCAATGGCGATTGCAAACGGCCGGTTTCGAGCCTCCAGCGCGTGCGAGTCAGCGGCCGGCGACGGCCGCGACATACGAGGCCACGGCCTCGGCGTCCGAGTCCGAGAGGAGCTCGGGGGGCATGCGCCCGGTGCCCGTGCCGCCGCGCTCGATTGCCTGGAGCACGCGCGCCTCGTCGAGGCCGCCGAGCTCGTCGAGGTTCGGGCCGGTGACGCCGTGCGCCTGGACGGCCTCGAGCGTGTGGCAGCTCTCGCAGTTGGCGATGAAGAGCTCCTTGCCCTCCTCCTGCTTGGCCGTCGCCTCCTGGCTCCTGAGGCTGCCGGTGCCGCCCTCCGCCTCGCCCCGGGCGGCGATCACGGCGGCGGGCACGGCGACGCCGAGGCCCAGGTAGAGCAGCAGCATCGAGATCGTGAAGACGCGGCGGCCGCGGGTGAGATACGCCTCCCGCGCCGCGCTCGGACCGCCCGAGAAGGCGATGAAGATCACGAGCAGCCCGACGACGACGAAGGGCACGAGAACGAGCAGGACTTCCATGCAGCGCGGCACAATACCGGCCGCGGTCGCGGTGTTGGCTAGGCGCTGCCTGCTGCCGCGCGGCGCGCGCGCTTCCAGCTCCCGAACGCGGCGAAGACGTCACTCAGGGAGGGCAGGCTGTCGTCGTCCGAGGCCCGCTGCTGGTAGTCGACCATGAGCAAACGCTCCGGCCGGGAGCCGACGGCGTCGGCCACGTCGCGGATCGCCTGGCAGACGTCGTCCGAGGTCGCGTCGCTGTCCGCCCCGGAGCGCTTGGCCTCATGGGCGAACACGCCGGCGGCGCTGCCGCGGGCGCCCGGCTCGGCCGACGGGGTGGGCCGCGCCCGGCCGATGCCGACGAGCAGGCGGCAGTGCGGACAGCGCAGGGGCTCCTCAGGCCATTCGGCCGACACCTTCTTTTCGATCAGGAGGTGACAGTGGGGGCAATAGGCGTCGCCTGCTGCCTTCTTCTTCTTCGACGTTACGTGCATCAGGCCCCTGGTCCCAGCCTTTTCGCCGAGTTCCGTCCAGGCCAAACCCATTACGGGCCGCGGATGCGGAAATGTGGACACATGGGGGGTCGACTGGAGCTCGCGCGAATAGGAAGGGCCCCTCTCGGGGCCCTTCCCTTAGCCGGCCGGTAAGCCGGATCCTGTCGTGAGCAGCCATCCATCTATGCGGCCTACCTGGAGCTCGGCGGGCAGCGTCGACGCTCCTGCTTGGCCTTGCACCGGGTGGGGTTTGCCTGGCCGCCACGTCGCCGTGACGCCGGTGCGCTCTTACCGCACCTTTTCACCCTTGCCGGCACGGGACTCAG
>DASQTS010000179.1:0-3655 GCA_035641775.1 Thermoleophilaceae bacterium | reverse complement strand
CGCTAGTTGGTCGGCAGCTGTTTGCTGGGACACCCTGAGAGCCTCGGGTACCGAAGCGTGACAATCCCGTGGATTGGGCTATCAGCAGGCAACCCCGTCAGGGAGAGCCCTCAGAGGCCATACGCTGCCCGCCCTAACGTCAAGTCGAGGGCGAAGAGATGGTCCAGCCCGCAACGCGACCGCTCCGGTCGCGGCCGGTGAGAGCCGGTGCGGGAAGTTAATCCTTGAGATCCGGGTTCGAGTCCCGGGCGGCCCACTGGAATCGGACCGGAAGAAGCGGCTAGAGCAGCGCTTCGATCTTCGGCTGCCCTGCCGAAAGGACTGCTGAGAGGAGGCCCGGGAAGCGGTCGTTCAGGTCGTCCTCGCGTAGGGAGAGCATTCGCTTGCGGCCATCGGGGCGGGTTCGGACCACGCCGCTCTCTCGTAGCACGCGGAAGTGGTGGGAGAGGGTTGCCTTCGACAGGCCCAGGTCGAAGGTCCCGCAGGTGCACTCGTCGCCGTCGGCGAGCTTGCGGACGATCTGGAGTCGTGCCGGGTCGCTCAGCGCGTGGAGTACGGCGGGGAGCTCGAGCTCCTCGCAGGATGGGTGGTGTGGCTCTCTCATGGGGAGCGCCGCAACTCAAGCGCCTCCCGCAACTGTAGTCGAGAGTTCGATATCTGTCGAAATCAATGTCGGAAGTGGCGTCGAGCGGTGAAGACCATCGCCACGCCGGCCGCGTCGCATGCGTCGACCACCTCGTGGTCGCGCTGCGACCCGCCTGGCTGGATGATCGCCCTCACGCCTGCCTCGATCGCCGCCTGCGGCCCGTCCGGGAACGGGAAAAACGCGTCGGACGCCATGGCGGCTCCCTCCAGTGACCGCCCGGCCGCCCGCGCCTTGTCGATGGCGATCCGCACCGAGTCCACCCTGCTCATCTGCCCCGCCCCGACACCCAGCGTGCCGAGCCCACCGCTCAGCACGATCGCGTTCGAGCGCACGTGCTTGCAGACCCTCATCCCGAAGAGCAGCTCGCCCCACTCCTCTTCGGTCGGCTTGCGCATCGTCGCGACCTGCATCGCCTCGCGGTCCTCCATCCCGGTGTCTCGGTCCTGCACGAGGATGCCGCCGCGCACACGCTTCACGTCGTGCTCCGTCACCGGGATCGTGCGCCGCTCCTGGTTCTCGAGCAGCCGCACGTTCGGCTTCTCTTGAAGCACCTCGAGGGCGTCGTCGTCGTAGCCCGGGGCGAACACCGCCTCCACGAACATCTCGGCGAGCTTCTCGGCCAGCGTGCGGTCGACGCGCCGGTTGAAGCAGAAGACTCCTCCGAACGCGCTCTGCGGATCTGTCGCGAGCGCCTTGTCGAAGGCCTCGTTCACCCCAGCGCCGACGGCCGCCCCGCACGGGTTGGTGTGCTTGATGATCGCCACGGCGGGCAGCTCGAAGTCGTCGACGATCCGCCGCCCCGCATCCAGGTCGAGCAGGTTGTTGAACGACAGCTCCTTGCCGTGCAGCTTCGACACCATCGACATCAGGTGCGTTCGCGCCGCCGTCTCCGCGTAGTACGCCGCCCGTTGGTGCGGGTTCTCGCCGTAGGCGAGGTCGAGGACCTTCTCGAACGAGCGCGTGTACTGAGCCGGGAAGTCCTCCTCGCGCTCGGCGAACCAGCGCGCGATCGCCGCGTCGTAGCGCGCGGTATACGCGAACGCCTCCATGGCGAGCACGTGGCGCGTGCGCAGCGAGAGCTTGCCCTCGTTCTCCTCGAGCTCGCCGAGCACGGCGTCGTAGCTCTCGGGGGTCACGACCACGGCGGCGAACGCGTGGTTCTTCGCCGCGGCACGGATCAGCGTCGGCCCGCCGATGTCGATGTTCTCGATCACCTCGTCGTCCTCGACGCCCCGCCGGCTGGAGACGCGCTCGAACGGATAAAGGTTCACGCACACGAGGTCGATCGGGTCCACGCCGTGGTCGTTCAGGGTGCCAACGTGCTCGTCGTCCGAGCGCACCGCGAGCAGGCCCGCGTAGATGCGCGGGTTGAGCGTCTTCACGCGCCCGTCAAGAATCTCCGGAAATCCGGTGTAGTCCTCCACCGGCCGCGACTCGATCCCCTCTGCCTCGAGCTCGTGCGCGGTTCCACCCGTGGAGACGATCTCCACGCCCAGATCCGACAGCCCGCGGGCGAACTCGACGAGCCCGCGCTTGTCGGACGCGCTCAGTAGCGCGCGCCGTATGCGGACGTCGCCGGGCGCGGTGGCCTCGGCGGCCGGCGGCTGGGGCTCAGCCATCGTCCTGCTCGGGCGGAGCAACCATGACCAGGCGCGGATTGTCAGGGTCGAGCGACACGCGGCCCGCCGCGATCAGGCGCACCGCACGCGGCAGCAGCCGGTGCTCGACCTCGTGAAAGCGCTGACGGGTCGTCGCCGCGATGTGGGGATGGTAAGGAAGCTCGAACGCTTCCTGCAGGACGATCGGCCCGCTGTCCACGCCCTCGTCCACGAAATGCACCGTCACGCCGGCTACTTTGACCCCGTGCTCCACGGCCTGCTCGATCGCGCCGAGCCCAGGGAACGACGGGAGCAGCGCGGGATGCACGTTCACGATCCGGCCCGCGAAGCGGCGGATAAACGCGGGCGTTAGCAGCTCCATGAACCCCGCCAGCACCACGAGCTCGGCCCCGCGTTCCTCGAGCCAGCCGGCCAGCGCCTCGTCACGCTTGGCGCGGTCGGGCTCGTCGGCGAGCGAGAACACCTCGGTCTCGATCCCGGCAGCCTCGGCCCGCTCGAGGCCGCGCGCGCCCTCTCGGCTGGAAACAACGCCCACGATCTCTATGTCGGATGCCTCGAGGTCGTCGATTAGCGCCTGCAGGTTGGATCCCTCGCCGGAGACCAGGACGGCGATCTTGAAGCTCACGCGGCGATGCGCAGGACGGGATACGGGCCGCCGGTGGTCTCGAGCCGTCCCTGCTCGATCAGCTCGTCCACGCGCGCGAGGATGTCCGCGCGGCGCATGTGCGAGGAGACGCCGTACGCGGGCAGCCCGTCGTACGAGTTGCGCTGGATTTTCTTGCTGCGCGAACCGTGCAGGATCTCAGCGCAGGTAGTGCGGCCGACCGCGGGCCGCGCCCCGCCCGCCACGGCGATGATCGCGTCGTCGAGATTCCCGATCTCGACCGGGTCGGGTGGAGGAGCGGTGACGGCGAGGGAGGAATTGCAGACGTCACAGCAGTCGGACACCAGGTCCGGCTCGGACAGGTCGCCGAAATGGCGAAGAATCGCCCTGCGCCGGCACGCGCCGTCCTCGACGTACGCCCAGATCTCGCGGTACTGACGCCAGCGAGCACTGGCGGCGTCATCGATGGAGGTGCGGCAGAGGGCCGCGGCGCGGCCGTCGAAACGACCCGCCACCCGGCCCGACACCCAGTCCGGAGCGGAGGGCGACGGCGAGATGACTCCCGCGCGAGTCAGATGGCCGAGGAGCGCTCGCAGCCGCTCGCCGTCACCTCGCAAGCCCGCCACGAGATCGCCGGAGGAGACCGAGTAGCGGCCCTCGCCGTCCGCCGCTGCGATCAGCCGGTCCGCAAGCCACCCGGGGAGCCCCGGGTCGAGCTCCTCGCGCTTGATGAAGTGCACGTGCAGCGCCTTGTCGCGGTTCTCCGCGAGCAGCAGCGCCCGCGCC
>DASQTS010000178.1:0-5059 GCA_035641775.1 Thermoleophilaceae bacterium | reverse complement strand
ACGTGGTAGGTGAGCGCGCAGCCGACGCCGCAGTACGGGCAGACCGTGTCGACCGAGTCGAGCTCCGTGCGCGGCCTGATCGGCACTTCGTTGATCGCCTTGTTCACGATCGCGCCGGTCGGGCACGCCGCCACGCACTCCCCGCAGGTCACGCACGACGACTCGCCCATCGGGTCGTTCAGGTCGAACGCGATCAGCGTGGTGTAGCCCTTGCCGGAGCGCCCGATCACGTCGTTGCCCTGGATGTCGTCGCAGGC
This sequence comes from Thermoleophilaceae bacterium, assembly GCA_035641775.1. Classification (GTDB taxonomy): domain Bacteria; phylum Actinomycetota; class Thermoleophilia; order Solirubrobacterales; family Thermoleophilaceae; genus JACVRW01. Next base: position 4,802 of record DASQTS010000178.1, on the reverse strand, counting down.
GCGCACGCAGCGGTCGCACAGGATGCAGGCGTCGTGGTTCACGGCGATGACGGGGTTGCTCGTGTCGACGCCGCGGCCGCCGCCCAGTGGGATGCCGTCCTCTCTCTCGACCCCGTAGCGGCGGGCGAGCACGAGCAGCTCGTTGTCGGCGGTCGTCGTCTCCTTCGGGTCGTCGTCCGTTGGCGGCTGGTCCGCCATGAGGAGCTGGGTGAGCGTGGCGCGCCTCTGCTCGACCTCGGGCGGCGAGGTCTTGACCTCCATACCGTCCTCGCAGGGGCGCACGCAGGCGGCCGCGTACACGCGCGCGCCAACGTCCACCACGCACATCCGGCACACGCCGACGGGGTCGTAGCGCTCGTCGTGGCAGAGCACCGGGATCTCGATGCCCACGCTCTTCGCGGCGTCGAGAATCGTGGTGCCGTCCGGCACCGAGAGCTCCTGCCCGTCGATGCTCAGCGTGACGGTGCGAGCGGCCGGAGTAGCGGTGATGGCCACGCTCGCAGCCTAGCGCGGCTCAGCGTGGTTGGACAAATATGTCCAGGCCCAGGTCCATGCGAGTTTCAGCCCGTGGCGCGCCGTCTTCCTCGAGCCCGCGGGCGCCGTAGTAGCCATCGATCATCGCGTTCAGACGCTCACGCGTGAGGGTGGCCGGGCGGCCCGAGTCGAGCTCGAGCGGCTCACTCAGGAACCGCTCGGGCAGGGTGTCCTCGGCGCGCGTCCAGCCCTCGCGGAGGTTGAAGAGGCGCTTGGCGACGACGATGCGGCGGGCGGTGGTCCTGAGCTCTTTCTCGTCGACGTCCCACCCCGTGACCGGCTCGAGCAGCTCGGCCCACTCGCGCCAGGGCTCGTCGAACACGCCGCGCAGGAACTTGCAGAGGATGAGCGAGTCCATGGCCGCCGCGCGATCCTCCGTCTCGACGGCCGCGTGGACGTGCGCCTCGCCGCCGGCGAGGCGGTCGAGGTCGCCGGAGAGATCCGCCTCGTAGGCTCCGGAGCGGTTGTGGTCCGCGCCCCGGGCGTTCACCGCGAGGCCGAGCGCCATCGCGTGGAGCGTGCGCGGCTCATAGCCGGGAAGCTCGAGGCCCTTTACGTGCGGGGCGAAGTCTTGACTTCCTTGGCCGACCGTCTGCGCTGCGCTGCGCGAGCCGTCGGCGAGCAGGTCACCGAGGCCGGTGCGCGTCCCGATCTCGGTGAGCGCGCGCGTGAGCGCCTCGGGGTCGCCGAAGCGGAGCCAGGGAGCGTCGATGAGGCCGCGCTCGGCGCACTCCATCGCCCAGGCGAGCGTGCCGCCCGCGGAGATGGTGTCGATACCGAGCTCGTCGCACAGCGAGCTCGCGGCGAGCACGGCGTCGGGATCGGAGACGCCGCAGAGCGGGCCTAGCGCGAACACGTTCTCGTACTCCACGCGCGTCGTGCCGCCGCCGGGAGCGGCGTAGATGTGCTCGCAGCCGATCGTGCAGGAGGCGCAGTTGTCGCGCGCGATGTGGCGGAGCTCGTGCAGCTGCTCGGCCGCGAGCTCCGGCGCGCCCTCGAACGAGGCGGCGCTGAAGTTGCGCGTGGGGAGGGTGGAGATCGCGTTGAAGGAGAGGAGGTTCGCGAGCGTACCGAGCTCGCGGTACTTGGCAGTGGCGGGGCCGAACGAGCGCTCGCGGAGCTGTTTCGCGGCGGTGAGCACGGCTCCCGGGTCGGCGAGCGGCGGCTTGACGCCGGCGCCCCTGACGGCGACTGCCTTGATCTGCTTGGCGCCGAGGATCGCACCGAGCCCGCCGCGGCCGGCATGGCGGCCGTCGTGCGAGACCGTGGCGTATCTGACGAGTCGCTCGCCCGCGGGGCCGATCGCGGCGATCCGCCACGCCGCGCCGAGACGGTCGCGCAGCCGCTCCTCGGCCGCCGCTGCGCTGAGGCCCCAGAGGTCGCCGGCGTCCTCGACCCGCGCGCCGTCGCCGTCCACGAGCAGGACTGACGGCCGCTCGCAGGCGCCACGGACCACGAGCGCGTCGTTGCCGGTGAGCTTGCCCGCGATCGCGAAATGTGACGACGCGAGTGCATCGTTCAGCAGACCGGTGAGCGGCGACTTCGCGACAACCGCGAACTTCGCGCTGGTGGTGAGGGGGGTGCCGACGAGCGGCGAGAACACGAACGCCAGCGGCGACTCGGGGGCGAGCGGGTCGGCGCCCGGTGGCGCGAGCCGGTGCATGAGCCAAGCGCCGAGGCCGGCGCCGCCGATCGTGGCGCGAAGGACCTCCTCCGAAAGCTCCAGCTGCTCGGCGTCGCCGCTCCCGACGTCGACGACGAGCGCCCTGCCGAAGTAGCCCCCGGGCACGCTCGTCGCGGTTCGGGCGGGCACCGGTGCAGCGGCCGCGCGCGTCATCGCGCCATCACTCCCAGGCTGTCCTCCCGCAGCGCGGCCCGCAGGCGGGCGCCGAGCTGGAAGCGGGGTTCGGGGCCATCGACGAGTTGCGCCGGGTGGATGCCGCGAATGGACGACGCGAGCAGCAGCTCGTCCGCTCCGGCGACCCGGTCCAGCGTGATCCGTTCCTCGCGCGCCGGATGAAGCGCGAGCACGCGCGCCCGCACGGTGCCCGGCAGCTGGCGCCCGTCGAGTGGCGGGGTGATCAGGTGAGTGCCCTCGACGATGAAGACGTTCGCGTAGGCGGCCTCCAGGACGTCGCCGTCGAGGTCCACGAGGAGCGGAACCGCGTCGAGGCGAGCGGCGAGCTCGTCGACCAGCCGCCGGTCGTGCCACTTGTGAGCGCCGAGCCCGCCGGGCAGCAGCGCGGGCGCCACCGTGACCGGCTCCGGCGCCGGCTCGCTATCGAGCGGCTCGGCGTTCACCGTGCACTCGTGAGCGGCCGCCACCACGCGAAGCCGCTGCAGCGGTGCCGCGGCGGCTGCCGCAGCCACCCGTTCGCGGAGATCCGACGGCAGCTCCGCGCCATACAGCGCGTGCAAACTTCGTTCGAGGCGCGCGAGGTGCGCCCGGGCGTCCACCGCAACCCCGCCTCGCACCAGGATCGTCTCGAACACCCCCGATTCCGGGTCCGGCCGATCCGCGTCGCCCGCGAGCGCCGGCACGGGCGCAACCCGGTTCACGCGCGGCTCCTCCTCGATCCGAGCACCCGCGGCCGCGACCACCGGCCGCGCCTTCACGAAGCACTCCTCCAGCTCGCTCTCGGCGACCGAGTCGGCCACGATCCCGCCGCCGGCGCCCATCCAGATGCGCTCGTCGCGCAGCTCGAGCGTCCGGATCCCGACGTTCAGCTCCAGACCGGCCACTGGGCTAGCGAAGCCGACCGCACCCGTGTACGCCTCGCGCCCGCCGGCCTCCAGCTCGGCGATCACGCGCATGGCCTGGATCTTCGGCGCGCCGGTCACCGATCCCGGCGGGAAGCTGGCGCGGAGGAGGTCCGCGTCGGCGGCGTCCTCGCGCAGCGTGCCCCTCACGGTCGAGACGAGGTGCCACACCCCGGGCGCGGCGCGCGGCTCGTTCAGCGCCGAAACCTCGACCGAGCCGTATTCGCACACGCGCCCGAGGTCGTTGCGCATGAGGTCCACGATCATCACGTTCTCGGCGCGGTCCTTGGCGGACGCCTCCAGCGCGGCGCGGTTGTCGTCGGCGCGGGTGGCCTCGCGGCCGGCGGCGAGCACTCGCGGGGCGGTGCCCTTGATCGGCTCGGTCATGACCTCGCGGCCGCGCCGCCGCAGGAACAGCTCGGGCGACAGGCTGCAGACCGCGCCCCACCGGCCGGCGACGAGGCCCGCGTGCCGTGGCTCGAGCGTACCCGCGGTGCGCGCGAAGAGGTCCAGCGGGTCGCCCTTCCACTCCGCCTCGAGCCGCAGGCAGAGATTCGCCTGGAAGATCTCGCCGGCGGCGATGCGCTCGCGGCACTCGTCGATGGCGGCCAGATGCCCGGCGCCTCCGGGTGGCGCCGGCCGGAAGGTGCCGACCCAGACGGGCCGCTCGCGGACGCCTTCGGCCAGCCGGGTGCGGAGCACGTCCAGCCGCGCGTGCAGCGCATTGGCCCGCTCGTCGCTCCAGAGCGCCTCGAACCACCAGCGGCCATTGGAGTCGAGCCGCAGCACGTGGTCGTAGAAGGCGAGCGCGAAGTCTGGAAGCGGGACATGACGCGGCGGAGGCGGGGGAACCGGCTCGAGCCGCGCCCCGAGGTTGTAGCCGAGGTAGCCGAACCAGCCGCCCCCGACGCCTTCACCGCCCGGATCGATGTCGGGCTGAACATCCAGGAGGTCGAAGGGGTCTTCCTCAGGCTCCGCGACCGCGACCGGCTCCGACCCGACGATCGCTCCGCCGTCCGCCCAGTCGCCCGCGAGTGCGAACGGATGCGCATCGCCGCGCACGAGTAGCGCACCTTCTGCGGCCGAAGCGTTTCCCTCCAGCTCGATCCGGACCAGGCGGGCGCGGGCGGGGACGCTCATCTCCGTTCAGCCTCCCGCGTCCGCGGCGAGGAAGGCAACCTCGTCGCCGCCGGCGAGCGGAAGCTCCGGATCGCGCGTGATCTGATCGCCGTTCAGGGCGGCCACGACGTGCCGGTCGAGCGCGACCCCGGCCGCGGCGGCGGCCGCCTCCAGCGTCGCCGCGCGCACCGACATGGGCTCACGGCCGAGGTTGGTCGCCAGCGTGCCGAAGCGGCGCACCGTGACGTTCGGCGCCGCGCGCGCTCGGGCGCGCCTGTAGTCGTCCGGCTCGTTCAGGTTGAGCACCGAGAGCAGTTCGGGGTCGGCATCGGCGAGTTCCCGGTCGCGGAGCAGGTGATCCTCGCTCAGTTCGCTCACGCGGCTGCGCT
>DASQTS010000177.1:0-2149 GCA_035641775.1 Thermoleophilaceae bacterium | reverse complement strand
CAGCGGCGGCCCCGGGGTACCCGCGTGACCTCCCCGCGCGTGGCGCGCACGATCGGCTCGCTGATGACGGACGTCGTCGAGTACGGCACGGGCACGGCCGCGGCCCTTCCGGACGTTCAGGTGGCGGGCAAGACCGGCACAGCCGAGCTGGAGGACACGCGCGACCCCGAGACCGGCGAGACGCTGCCGCCGGACCCCACGAACACCGACGCCTGGTTCACCGCGTACGCGCCGGCCAAACAGCCGCGGATCGCGGTGGCCGTGCTGCTCGTGCGCGCGGGAGCGGGCGGCGCGACCGCCGCGCCGGCGGCCCGGGTCGTGCTGGATACGGCTATCAAGCGGTAGCGCAAGCACCGGGCGGTGCCCGGTGCGCAGCGATGCCTTTCGCGGCCGTCTAGATGTCGAGCTCGAACGCGAGGTGCTCGTCGCCCTCGCCCTCGAGCTCCAGCTCGAGCGGCCGGTACTCGGTGTTCGCGAGCGGCAGCCGGAACAGCAGCATGGACCCGGCCGTGGGGCCGAGCTGCGCGACGCTGCCCGCCTTCGGGATGCACTCCTGTGGGAGCAGCTCGTCCGGGTGGTAGGCGAACTGGTTGTCCTCGGGGAGCTCCTCGGGCTCGAACTCGTTGCCCTGGTTGTCCACGATCTTGAAGGCGTCGACCGGCCGGGTCGACACCGCGTCGCCGTCCTTGTCGGCCGGGTTGCACACCTGGATGAAAACGCCGTAGAGCGTCTCGTCCGGCTCGGCCTCGGTGCCCTCCTCCACGTACGCCTCGTCCGGCGTGATGCGCGGGTTGATCTGCCGGGTGATGAAGACGTTGTACGCCGCCCCGTCGAGATCGAGCGCGAGACCCTCGCGGGCCGGATGGTCCACCCCGGGCTCCTCGTCGGCGTTGCCGCAGGCCACCGCGCCGGCCGACAGGCAGGCGACGCACAGCAGCATCAGGAGGCGGCGCGGCATGCGGGCGGGCATATTAGCTCCGGCCGACGTGCACGCCGAAGCGGGCGGCCTTCTCGGGCTCGAACCCCGCGATGGTGGCGCGCTTCATCTCCACGCGGTCCGGCTCCTCGAACACCATCCGCAGCCGGTCGAGCGCCTTCTTCGTCTTCCGGCGCATCCAGCTCGCCACGCCGAACTGCCTGAAGCGGTCGACCACCGTGGCCGGCTCGCCATAGGTCGTCAGCTGCACGCGCGTGACATTTGCGGACTCGCGCTCGAAATCGTAGACCGCCACGGCTCGGCTGCGCCCCCGGCGTCCCACGCGGATCTCCTCGATGATCTGCCGCGGTCGCTCTGCCTTGGTGATCGTGAGCTCGGCGTACTCGTTCGAGAGCGGCGCATCGAGCCGGAAGCGGGCCGCCGCACCAACGCCGACGGTGTTCACGCGCGCGAGCCGATAGTCGTCGAGGTAGTGGTCCGCGAATGTCGGGCGAAGGGCGAGATCGCAGACGAGGTCGAACACGTCCTCGCGAGGAGCGGAGATTGTGGTGGACACGGCTACCTCGCGCATGCGCGCGGCATCGTACCGGCCGCGCGGGGCGGGCTAGGCCGCGCGCCGGGCGACCGCGAGCCGGCGCTCGCTCGCGTGCACCCGCTCCGTGCGCACCGCGAGGCGGCGCTCCTCGGGCAGTTGCGCGAAGCAGAGATCGCAGAGATGGCGGCCGCCGTCGAGCTCATGCACGCTTTCGCCCGCGAGCGGCGTCCGGCGGCAATCGGAGCAAGAGGAATCCGTCGGGGCGAGCGTCCCGATGCTGCTGCGCACGAGCATGGCGGCAAGTTCCGGCATGGAAATCTCTTCGGAGTGCCGCGGGAAATTCCTCCCGACCCAGATGAGTATGCGGTAGCTCCCTTGGGTACTTCGCTCTCGCCCCAAACGAAAAAAGCCCGCTATTAGCGGTTTTTTCACTTGGCGATTTCGTGACTATCGATACCATCCAGGACCCCCACCCCCCGAGGAGAGAAACCCCGATGGAAGCCTTCAACGCCGGCACGCTCGCTGGTGCCGGGTCTTTCAGGTGCGACTCTTGCGGTTTTGGCATCGCCCTGCACGAACGTGACACGGTCCCGTCCTGCCCCGAGTGCGGAGGCGAGAGCTTCCGCCGCGCCTCGCTCTTCGGCGAGTCGATCCGGCGGCCGCTGCGACATGGAACG
>DASQTS010000176.1:0-2851 GCA_035641775.1 Thermoleophilaceae bacterium | reverse complement strand
GAGCTCGCGTCATGCGCCGCCTGCGGCGAGGCGGAGCACCTCGGTGCGTTCTCGCCCAGCGCCGGCGGGATCGTCTGCGCGGGCTGCGAGGCGGGCTCGTTCCCGCTGGGCGAGGAAGCGCACGCCTTCCTCGTGACCGTGCTCGCTCGCCCGCTCGCCGAGGCGCCCGACGCGCCCGAGCGGGCGCTCCAGCAGGCCGACCGCGCGCTCGCCGAGACGATGGAGTACCACGCGCACGTGCGACTACGGCGCGTGGCCTGAGGGCATAGATTCCCGCCCGGTGGCGGACAAGCTGGTCTACGACTTCACCGAGGGCTCGCGCGACATGCGCGAGCTGCTCGGGGGCAAGGGCGCGAACGTCGCCGAGATGACGCGCGTGCTCGGCGCGGAGCGGGTGCCCGCCGGGTTCACGCTCACCACCGAGGCGTGCATCGCCTACATGCGCGGCGACGGCCTGCCCGCCTACTCGGACGCGCTGGCCCGCCTGGAGGAGAAGGCAGGCAGGGCGCTCGGGCAGCCGGACGATCCGCTCCTCGTATCGGTGCGAAGCGGAGCGCGCGAGTCGATGCCGGGCATGCTGGACACGGTCCTGAACCTCGGGCTCAACGACGAGTCCGTCGAGGGCCTGGCGAAGACGACCGGCAATGACCGCTTCGCCTGGGACTCCTATCGCCGCTTCACCCAGATGTTCGGGAACGTCTGCCGCGGGATCCCGGGGGACCGCTACGAGGACCTGATCACGGCGGAGAAGGAGAATGCGGGCGTCAGCGAGGATGTGGAGCTCGATACCGAGCACCTCAAGACGCTGACGGCACGGTTCAAGGAGCTGTTCCGCGAGGAGACCGGCGAGCCGTTCCCGCAGGACCCGCAGGAGCAGCTCCGGCAGGCGGTCACCGCGGTGTTCGACTCGTGGACCGGCAAGCGCGCGGTCGAGTACCGCCGCATCAACCACATCCCGGACGACTGGGGCACGGCGGTGAACGTGCAGCAGATGGTGTTCGGGAACAAGGGCGACAGCTCGTGCTCGGGCGTGGCCTTCAGCCGCGACGAGATCACGGGCGAGCCCACGCCGTCGGGCGACTTTCTACCGAACGCGCAGGGCGAGGACGTGGTGTCCGGCGTCCGGACGCCGCGCGACCTGCACGAGATGAACGAGTCGATGCCGGAGGCATACGAGGACCTGATGGAGATCCTTCGGACGCTCGAGCGCCATTACGGCGACATGCAGGACACCGAGTTCACGGTGGAGGAGGGGAGCCTCTACATGCTCCAGACGCGCAACGCGAAGCGGCCGGCGCAGGCCGCGGTGCGCTTCGCCGTGGACGCGGTGGAGGAGGGCTTGCTCGACAAGGCGGGCGCGATAGCCACGATCGACGCCGACCGGCTCGACGCGCTGCTCCACCCGGGCTTCAAGCCCAACGCGGACTTCGACGTGCTGGCGGAGGGCGTCGCGGCCTCCCCCGGCGCCGCGAAGGGCGCGATCGTCTTCACCGCCGACGACGCCGTGCGAGCCGCGGAGGACGGGCGCGACGTGATCCTCGTGCGCCCCTTCACGGAAGCCGACGACGTGGCCGGCTTCCACGCCGCCAAGGGGATCCTCACCGCGGAGGGCGGCAAGGCGAGCCACGCCGCGCTCGTGGCGAGGGGCATGGGCAAGCCGTGCGTGTCGGGCGCCGCCGCGCTCGAGATCGACCTGCATGCCAAGACCCTCAGCGTGAACGGGGCCCAGCTCGGCGAGGGCGACACCATCGCGATCGACGGGAGCGCGGGCGTGGTCACCGCCGACGACGTCCCGCTCGAGGAGCCGGAGGTATCGGCCTACTTCGAGACCGTCCTGAGCTGGGCCGATGAGCTCCGCACCCTGGGAGTGCGGACGAACGCGGACACTGCCGAGGACGCCCGCCGGGCGCGCGAGTTCGGGGCCGAGGGCATCGGCCTGTGCCGGACCGAGCACATGTTCATGGCTGCGGACCGCCAGCCGAAGATGCGCGCGATGATCATGGCCGAGAGCGAGGAGGACCGGCGCGCCGCGCTCGATGCGCTCCTGCCGCTCCAGCAGGCGGACTTCGAGGGCCTCTTCCGGGAGATGGACGGCCTGCCGGTCACGATCCGCCTGCTCGACCCGCCGCTCCACGAGTTCATGCCGCAGGCGGAGGAGGTCGCCCAGGACGTAGAGCGCGCCCGCATCGAGCAGACGGACAACCTCGAGGAGCTGGAGCACACGCTCGACCGCATCCACTCGCTGTCCGAGACGAACCCGATGCTCGGCACCCGCGGCGTCCGGCTCGGGGTGCTCCATCCCGAGATCTACGAGATGCAGATCCGGGCGATCTTCCGCGCCGCGCTCGCCACGCCCCAGCCGCCGGAGCTCGAGATCATGATCCCGCTGGTCGCGTACGAGCGCGAGATCGAGCTGATGCGCGGGCTCGTCCTGCGGGTGGCCGAGGGGGAGGGTGCGGCAGACCTCGCGTTCAGCGTCGGCACCATGATCGAGCTGCCGCGCGCCTGCTTCGTCGCGAACCGGATCGCCGAGCACGCCGACTTCTTCTCTTTCGGCACCAACGACCTCACGCAGACGGCGCTCGGCTTCTCGCGGGACGACGTGGAGGGCCGCTTCCTCAACCGCTACGTGGAGACGAAGATCGTGGACCGCAGCCCGTTCGAGACGATCGACCAGCCCGGAGTTGGCTGGCTCGTCCGCCTGGCGGCCTGGACCGGGAGGGAGGCGAAGCCCGACCTGAAGCTCGGCATATGCGGCGAGCACGGCGGCGACCCGGCGTCGATCGCCTTCTTCCATATGGCCTGCCTCGACTACGTGAGCTGCTCTCCGTACCGGGTGCCGATCGCGCGC